>CAZIWG010000031.1:0-2029 GCA_964542925.1 uncultured Granulosicoccaceae bacterium
TCGCAGCTTCTGATTGTGCAATTTCATTTTCATGATGTGGAAATTGTAAATCCATGCCACCGCCATGAATATCAAAGTGGTCACCCAAACAATGTGTCGACATGGCAGAACATTCAATATGCCAACCCGGGCGACCTTTGCCCCAAGGAGAATCCCAACTTGGCTCATCTGGCTTAGCGGTTTTCCATAAAACAAAATCCAGTGGATCGCGTTTTGCTGTGTTCACTTCAACACGAGAGCCCGATTGCAGATCGTCTAATTGTTTCTTCGACAAGGCGCCATAATCTGCAAAACTTTTAACACTGTAATAGACATCGCCATTATCAGCCGCATAGGCGAAATCTTTTTCTATCAGGGTGGCGATCATATCAATGATTTGCTGCATGTAGGCGGTGGCGCGCGGTTCTTGATCAGGCCGGCGCACAGCGAGTGCATCGGCATCCTGATTCATTTCTTCGATAAAGCGTTCGGTTAAGTTATCAAAGGGTTCTTTGTTTTCATTCGCCCGCGCAATAATTTTGTCGTCGATATCCGTGATATTACGAATATAGGTAACATGTTCTTCACCAAAAACGTGCCTTAAATAACGATTCACTGTGTCAAAGACCACTAAAACACGCGCATGCCCCAAATGACACAGGTCGTAAACCGTCATGCCACAGACGTAAAGTCGAACATTTTTAGGGTCTATCGGCTCAAAAGGCGCTTTTTTGCCGGTTAGGGTGTTATATATCTCAAGCACTGCGAATTTGCCTCCAACGACGAATATCAGCGGCAGATGTTAGCCGATTACGTGACGAACGACAAAGCCTATAGGTCTAATGGTCTTTCATAGCCTGAATAAAGGCTATATTATGTGCTCAACTTAATATAACACTAAGCAGCAAATACTATGAAAAATTCCATGACACAGCTAAAACAACTACTTTTATCTCTTATTCTAATCACTAGCGTACAAATTGGCCATGCCGCTGAGGTCGTAAAAGTGCGTATGCAGACCTCGATGGGCGACATTGTGCTGGAATTAGATAAAGAAAAAGCCCCTATTTCTGTTAAAAATTTCCTTTCCTATGTTGAGAGTGGCGCTTACGAAGGCACTATCTTTCATCGTGTGATTGATAACTTCATGATTCAGGGTGGTGGGTTTGATGAAAACTATACTCGTCGTGCTACGCAGCCACCTATCATTAATGAAGCAGGCAATGGTTTAAAAAATCTTCGTGGCACAATTGCCATGGCAAGAACCAATGCCGTGCATTCGGCTACATCACAGTTTTTTATTAATTTAAAAGACAATAAATTTCTTGACCATAGTAGCCCGACACCTCGCGGCTTTGGTTATACCGTATTCGGCAAAGTAATTGCAGGCATGGATACGGTCGATAAAATTCGTAGCGTGAAAACAGGACCGGGTGGACCTTTTCCAAAAGATGCGCCCACAACAAAAATTGTTATCCAAAAAATTATTGTCGAATAACTTAACCATCGTTACAAAGGTAGTCTTATGATTAAATTAAATACTAACCACGGCACTATTATTCTTGAACTAGATGCCGAGAAAGCACCCGCCACCGTCGAAAATTTTATTCAGTACGTCAACGATGGTTTTTACGATGGCACTATTTTCCACCGCGTGATTAAAAACTTCATGATTCAAGGTGGTGGTATGGAACCGGGCATGGGACAAAAAGAAACCCGTGACACTATTAAGAATGAAGCAGACAATGGTTTGTCGAATGACCTTGGTACCGTCGCTATGGCACGGACTAATGATCCTGATTCAGCGACTGCACAATTCTTTATTAATACTAAAGATAATAGTTTTCTGAATCATTCTGCACCCACCCCGGCTGGCTGGGGTTATTGTGTATTTGGTAAGGTTGTTGAAGGCATGGATGTTGTCGATAAAATAAAATCGGTTGATACCAGCAGCGCGGGCATGCATCAAGATGTACCGGTTGAAGATGTGATTATTGAAACAGCGGAAGTATTCGATCCTGTGGACGAACAAGCCGAAGAATCTGAAGAA
>CAZIWG010000031.1:2129-28575 GCA_964542925.1 uncultured Granulosicoccaceae bacterium
GAAGAATCTGAAGAAGCGTAACAGCAAACACTACGCATAACTCAATGGCATCAACTCTTTTCATTTCTGATCTACACCTTGATGCGAATCTACCACAATTAACTGATTTGTTCGTGCAGTTTATGCACGAACAAGCGCCTAATGCTGAGGCGGTTTATATTCTTGGTGATCTGTTTGAAGCATGGGTTGGTGATGACGATGATCGCACTGGCACACAGTTCTTTATTGATGAGCTGCGCGCATTATCCGATAAAGGCGTACCACTGTATGTCATGTCGGGTAACCGAGATTTCTTATTTGCTGATGGCTTTGAACAACGTTGCCATTGCACCCTACTCAACGACCCAACCGTTATCGACTTGTACGGCACGCCGACCCTGCTAATGCACGGTGACAGTCTTTGTACTGATGATATAAAACACCAAGAATCTCGGGCTCTTCTTCGCAGTAGTGACTGGAAATCTCGTTTTCTTAGCCAGCCTTTGCAAGACCGTATTCAACAAGCGAAAGAATATCGCAGTATGAGTCGGCAACATCTTAAAGATGCCCCTGATGCCATCATGGATGTAAATCAAGATGCTGTTGTTGAAGCCATGAAGCATCACAATGTACTGCAACTTATTCACGGACACACTCACCGCGCGGCTATTCACGCACTCAACGTCAATAACCAACCTACAAAACGAATTGTTCTTGGGGATTGGAATACGCAAGGCAGCGTCCTATGCTGCGATAAATCGGGCTGTAGACTAACTAGCTTTTAGCCGGCGTTTCTGCGGCTGGTACCAGCATTTCATCAATCGAAAATTGCTCAAAATCTTTTGGTAAAATGAATAGCGTTGCCTTAGGTTCGTAGTCATCATCAAAATCAATCAAACTACGCTGGTAGCCGGTATGGTCACGCTCATGAATCGGTAAACCAAACTGCAGGTATCTGTCTGGCTGAAAAATATGTATTGCCATATCACATGCATTTTGTAAATCAGCGGGCATGGTATTAAATGTTTTAGCATGCTGACCAGCTAAAATATGTCGATATTCAGCAATGGCCTTTGTTGCATTGGTCATTAAACCTTCAGCGATCATGGCATCCTGACAAGCTTCTCCATTAATTTTAAACACATAGTGAACTAATTCATGTCCATCAATTTTGGGTGAATCTTTATCTGGCGTGCGATCTGTTTCCGCTTTTAACTCAAGTGGCGGTTTTATCGAAACAAGTTTATGTTTAACAACCAAAATCGCATCGTTTTCATCAGAAACACTGTAAACAATTTCCTTTGCGCGATCGACGAGCACAAATTCATTGCCATCGTTATTATCATCAAGGCGAATATATTTGTCGGTAATAATAATACGCGTTTCATAAGGATCTATATTGGGTTCTTCTACTTTATAAAGTAAACGAATCGAGGTGGCCGCTGGTTTTTCTTCAGGTTTTGTTAAGGTCGCAATCTCTGCAGGAGTGGGTGCAACGGGCTCTTGTGTTACCGCGGCTGGTGATTCCGATGGTGATTGATCGCAAGCTGATAATAAAGCCAGTATAAAAAACAAACCCATAAACTTCTTCACTGCATACCCTCTACAAATTTTCTAACATTTTCATTTCAGACTCGGTAAATCCCGCCTGCTCACGTGCAGCATAATGGAAAGGCCCACGGACTGCACCTTTCATATATTTCTCAATCAGTTCAGCAAATATCACTTCAGGGTCTACATCTCGCTGCTGACAATAATAACGAAACCAGCGAGTGCCCACTTCAACATGACCAATTTCATCTGCCAGTATAATATCAAGAATCTCAACTGCGCGATAATCGCCTTGCTGTTTTAGGCGCTTAATCATTCCTGGCGTGACATCCAGCCCGCGAGCCTCCAATACACGTGGGACTAACGCCATTCTAACCAAACCGTCGTGTGCTGTTTGTTGTGCCATTTCCCAAAGTCCGTTATGAGCAGGGAAATCACCATATTCATAGCCAAGGGAGCGTAGATGATCACGTAACAAACCGAAATGATAGGCCTCTTCACGCGCGACCTTAACCCAGTCGGCATAAAATTGTTCCGGCAAGCCACGAAAGCGATACACCGCATCCCAAGCAAGATTAATGGCATTAAATTCGATATGAGCGATAGAATGAATCAGTGCGGCGTGACCTTGTTTATTGCCGGTTTTACGCTGACGTAAATCTTTAGGTAACACCAATTTAGGTTTGTCTGGTCTACCAGGTTCACCTATAGGCTTGGGTTCAGAGTCACTGCTGATCGTTAATTCACCGGCAAGCCATGCCGCTGAAGCTGCTTCAGTTTGTTGGCACTTGGCATCAGGTTCAGAAATAGCTAAGCATTGTTCTGCAATAGTAAAAAGGTCTGACATAATGATGGATGATACTCCATCTCTGGCTAAACTGCTTATTAACGATCCGCCCAGTCGATATCGCAACATAATATAATACTGTTACCGTCTTTATCTTTAATCATAATAGACAGGGTAATGCAGACAATACCCGCTGTCATGGAAAGATAAGGACGGCTAATGTGAACTTTTCCAGGCTCACTCACAGCACGGCGGAAATAAGGTCGTCTAAACCATGATGCACAGCTTTGTTCTTCAAGCACAACGAAACGTTTAGGAAATAGTTCAGCATGATCTTCAGGGTAGTAGTTCTCTCCTAATTGCTGCCCTTTTCGATTCAACATATAGCAACGCTCAACACCGGATAAAGACAACAAATTACTCATCGCAATTTCGACTAATTCGCCACCAGCCACCGCTTCTGATATTTCTGTGAAAGACACAATATAAGTGCTTAACTTTCTTTCCGAACTTTCTTCGCGCTGTGTAACTCGACTCTGATAAGCCGAACATAAATAAGACAGATCCATACCTCCATCACCGACAGAATCACTCGTCACATCGTTGAGTAGATTTCTATGCGGCTTGGCTAAATAGTAACCTTGTACAAAGTCTGCGCCCGAATCAACCGCTCGCAATGCTTGTTCTTCTTCCTCAATGCCTTCAAGTAATACAAGGCTGCCACATTCATGAATCAGTGAAACAAGATTTGGTAACATTCGATTAGCAACATTATTATATTTAATCTCTTTGATGATTGATTTATCGAATTTAACAATATCCGGTTTTATTTCAAGAACACGATCGAAGTTAGAATTGCCTTTACCAAAATCATCGATGGCGATTAAACAGCCCATGTCTCGATAATATTCAATCGCTGCATTAAGTTTACCTTTGTCCTCAACCGATTCTTCAAGAATTTCAATAACTATATTCTCAGCCTTGATACCACTATCATTTAATAACGCTTCGATATATGAACCATTCTTTTTGCCATTCATTAAAACCGCTGGATGCACATTGAGAAACAACCAATTAAACTCGTCTGTTTGTCGAACATAATTTTTTAAATGCAAATAACAACTAAGCCGATCTAACTCAATAACTTCATCCGCGGTATGAAGACTATTAAAAATTTCAGATCGTGAAACAGGTTTATTATCAGCATCTCGTCCTCTTAGTAAACCTTCGTAACCGATAGGACGGCGATGTGACAAACTATAAATAGGCTGAAAATTAGAATGTAATTCAATGCCCTTTGCACGTGCTTCATAAGCACCACTGGATACAATATATGATGCGTTCTCATATTGGCTTAATGCTGATTGATCAGCGTTTTTTTCAGCTTTCACTTATTACACCACTCTGGATTCTATATTAGAATATTCTAATATAGAATATCTAATTAGTACACTGATATTAATATACTAGGAGTAGTAAGGACTTTTATGACACTTTTATGAAATCTAGAAATTACATCTAAGGTTTTACGCTAAATACTGATGACATAAAAAAGGGAAAGCATCTTCTTTCCCTTGATATAACTGAGTTTCAATAGATTTAAGAGAAAAATTAATCTTTCTTAGTATGAACATCCATTTGTGGATACGGGATAGAAATACCTTGCTCGTCGAAGGCTAATTTAACATTTTCATTCAAATTAAATTTAACTGCCCAGTAATCACTACTTTTGACCCAAGGGCGAACCACAAAATTCACACTACTGTCAGCAAGTTCTGAGACAGCAATTAGTGCTTCAGGATCTTTCAAGATACGATCATCACTGTTCACCAGCTCACGTAAAATATCCTGTGCCTTTTTCAAATCATCATCATAGCCAATACCAAACACCATATCTATACGACGTGTATCGCGTGCAGAAAAGTTTGTAATGGTACCGCCGTAAATACTCCCATTAGGCACAATAATCTCTCTGTTATCACCCGTGCGCATTAAAGTGCTAAAAATACTAATTTTTTCAACCGTGCCAGAAACACCACCGGCATCAATAAAATCACCCGTCTTAAAGGGACGAAATACAATCAACATCACACCTGATGCAAAATTTTGTAACGAACCCTGTAAAGCTAAACCAACCGCTAAACCGGCAGCACCGAGCAAAGCAATTAATGAGGTGGTATCAACACCCAGTTGATCTAGGGCAGCAATAATAATAAAGAGTAACAATGCCGCTGATAAAATTGAACATACAAAATCAATAAGTATGTTATCCATTTTAGCTTTGCTAAGCAGCTTACGTACAATGCCAACAACAACTTTTGCTACGATTCTCCCAACGATATAAATCACCGTAGCCAAAACAATATTAATTCCCCACGGGATCACATAAGTATTAAGCATCACTTGTAAATCTATATTCTCCAACATACTGTCTCCAAAATAATATCTGTTCAATTATTTTAATTCAGAAAGACCTCGCTGCAAATCAGCTTTTAAGTCATCTATATCTTCAAGCCCAACAGCAATCCGAATCAAGCCATCTGAAATACCTGCTTCTTCACGCTGCTCTGGGGTTAAACGCCCATGCGTTGTGGTTGCTGGATGCGTAATGGTCGTTTTGGTATCACCCAAATTTGCCGTGATCGATACTAACTCGGTGGCATCTATTAATTTCCACGCGTCACCCTTGCCACCGTTCAACTCAAATGACAACACAGCTCCCGGACCACTTTGTTGTGATTGCGCTATCTCATATTGTGGGTGTGTATTAAGCCCCGGGAAATAAACCTGAGACACCGCTGGTTGCACTTGTAACCACTCTGCAAGTTGTTGTGCATTTTCACAATGCGCTTTCATCCGCACCGACAATGTTTCAAGCCCTTTCAAAAACGTCCAGGCATTAAACGGACTCATACTTGGGCCACAAGTACGGACGACACCATAAATATCTTTACCCACAATATCTTCTTTACCGACTACCGCACCGCCCATGCAACGACCTTGACCATCCAAAAATTTAGTCGCGGAATGAATCACAATGTCTGCACCCAATTCGAGTGGTCGTTGTAATGCGGGTGTACATAAACAGTTGTCCACCACTAATAAGCAATCTCGATCATGGGCAATATTCGCTAACCGCCGAATATCAGCCACTTCACCTAAAGGATTCGATGGTGTTTCTAAAAACAAGAATACTGTGTTGTCCTGAATCGCATCTTGCCATGCATGTTCATCGGTTAAATTAACAAACGTCGTTTCAATGCCAAACTTTGCCAGGTGTTGTGAAAACATCACCACCGTCGTACCAAAAATACTTTGTGATGCAACAATATGATCGCCGGCTTTTAACAAGCCCAAACAGGTTGCCAAAATAGCAGCCATACCCGAGGAGGTTGCGACACAACGTTCACCACCTTCTAATGCGGCTAAACGTTGCTCAAAGGTACGAACCGTAGGATTGGTGAAACGTGAATAAATATTTCCCGGTTCATCACCAGAAAAACGTGCTGCCGCTTCGGCTGCACTCGCAAACACATAACTCGACGTGGTAAAAATAGGTTCAGAGTGCTCGCCTTCTGCCGTACGTATCTGGCCTGCACGTACTGCGCGAGTATTAAATTTATAATCCTTGTCTGACATCCCGGCTCCTCATCCAACTTAGTGGATATAGTCTAACTGTTTTCGGACAAACGGGCACAAAAAAACCCGCTCAACGATCGCTAAAGCAGGTTACCCTCCCTTTAGCTGCATTTATTAAGCGCCCGCAATCTGAGTCAAATCGGCGCTTTAAACTATCTAACTGTAGCAAGTCTAGGCAGTGATGCACTAACTGTCAAGATCAAGCCGTATTATGCATATCCAGTGAAACTGATTTTTCTTCACCGGTTTCTTTCGCTGAATCTGAACGCAGCAATTCTAGCTGCTCAAGATACGATGGTGTAATACCTTTTGTCACATAAACACCATTAAAAACCGAGGTATCAAATTTGGTTAACGAGGTGTTACCACGATGAACCGCATCAATTAAATCATCCAAATCTTGGAAAATTAATTTGTCTGCGCCAATGACTTCTGCAATTTCTTCCTCAGTACGATTATGGGCGATTAATTCCTGTGCACTAGGCATATCGATACCGTAGACATTCGGGTAACGAACCGGTGGTGCTGCGGAGGCAAAATAAACTTTGCTGGCACCCGCATCACGTGCCATTTGAATTATTTGCTGTGATGTCGTTCCACGCACAATCGAGTCATCTACCAACAAGACATTCTTGTCACGGAACTCAAGATCAATCGCGTTAAGTTTTTGGCGCACAGATTTTTTACGTTGTTTCTGACCAGGCATAATGAAGGTACGGCCGATATAGCGATTTTTAATAAAGCCTTCACGGTATTTTACACCGAGTTCATTGGCTAACTGCAGTGCCGAGGTTCGGCTGGTATCAGGAATGGGAATGACGACATCAATATCGTGATCTGGCCAAATTTTTTCAATCTTACGTGACAAGTTTTCACCCATACGTAACCGCGCTTTATAAACGGATACACCATCCATAATCGAATCAGGACGCGCAAAATAAACGTGTTCAAAAATACATGGGGCAGGATCGGGGTTACGCGCACATTGGCGAGTATAGAGCTCGCCCTTCGTATCGATAAAGACCGCTTCACCGGGTTCCACATCACGAATCAATTGAAAACCAAGGGCATCGACTGCGACACTCTCAGAGGCGACCATACTTTCAGGTCCCTTGTCTGTCTGGCGGCTACCAAAGACTAAAGGACGAATCCCATTAGGATCACGAAATGCAACAATGCCATAATCGGTAATCATCGCCACCACTGCATAACCACCACTGACACGTTGGTGTACACGTGCCACAGCAGCAAAAATATCATTTTCATCGATGCGTAATTTACCCAACGCCTGTAATTCGTGAGCAAAAATATTTAGTAACACTTCTGAATCAGATTCGGTATTAATATGACGCAAATCTTCTCGGAACAGTTCTTGTTTAAGCTCATCTGCGTTGGTTAGGTTGCCATTGTGGGCAAGACTAATACCAAACGGAGAATTGACATAAAAAGGTTGCGCTTCGGCAGATGAGGCGCAGCCAGCCGTTGGGTAACGCACGTGGCCAATGCCCATGTCGCCAGGTAATTCCAGCATGTGTCGGGTATGGAACACATCACGTACCAAGCCATTGCTCTTACGCAAATGTAAGCGCCCATTATGACAGGTAATAATGCCAGCAGCATCCTGACCGCGATGTTGCAAAACAGTCAACCCATCATAAAGCGTTTGGTTAACGGAGTTACTTCCAACAACACCAATGATGCCACACATTATTTCAGCCTCATGCGTACTGGAAATTGGCTGCGATATCTTCCGGTAGGAAAGACTTCAACCAAATCGCCATTTCTTGAAAATGTTTTATAAATATTGAATCGTGCCACCATGGATCGGCGGGTAACTGAGTCAACCCTGCCATCAGCACAAGTATAGCCACAATTACGATGCCGCGCGCGATTCCGAAAATAACACCCAACATCCGATCAGTTCCGGTTAATCCGGATTTCTTAACCAGTGTCGCAATAAGGTTATTCACAATGGCGGCTATAATCAGCGTCACAACGAATAATAGCGCAAAAGCGCTAATCAACCTTAACGATGGTGTATCAATATACTGGCTTAATATCGTGGCAAGATTTTGATGAAAAGTGAACGCAACCCAGAAAGCGAGTACCCACGCAACCAGAGACAGTGCTTCTTTGACAAACCCTCTCAATACACTAATCAGTGCAGAAAGCGTGACAATAATAATAATGGCAACATCAACCCAAACCATCATTAATTCACTATTAAACCAAACATACCGCCCCCGTCGTTATTGCAGCAGATCCTAACAGAGGCAGGTCTTCAGATGAAGCTAAGATGAGCAATAAATGAACCGGATAACATGCTTTATGAGGGGTGTTTAACAATAAAGGTTTTACCTCGATGTATGTCCGCCAGTTTCTTACGTAAACGTTCCGCCGATTCCCGTTTTAGCTCAGGACCGACACGCACTCGAAAACTGGGTACTTCTTTAACATAAATCGTTTCGACAAAGGCCGCAAAGCCCTTTTTCCGTAACTTATCCCGTAATGCCATCGCGTTCTTTTTCGAGCCAAAGCTACCAACCTGAACAGCCCAAGCACTTAAACCCGCACGTAGTTTTTGTATTGATTTTGGTTTCTTAGTTGTTTTAGCTGATGCAACTTTGAGCGGGTTTTTCTGTTTCTCTACGGTCTTTTTAACTGTTTCAGGTGAAACTTGTGCGGCAAGTCCCTTTTTAATCACAGGCTTTGCTGAGGCAACCGGCTTAATAGTGACAACTGGTGTCAATGGAATCACTTTAGAGATAAAGCCATGCGATGGTTTAGAAGGGATATTGGTTTCAATTATCTCTGCATTAGTGGATTCACGTCCATCCAATACCATGGGGATGAAAATCACCGCCAGTGAAACCAACACAGTGGCACCGACCAAACGTACTTTTAAATTGGTTTCTTCCATCATGTTTAACCTTAAAGAATTGTTACCATTATAGCTACTGAGCCATTGCCTCGGCCACCGTATAAAAGGAGCCACAGACAACTACTCTATCATTTTCTGTGCTGTCTTCCTGCGCTTGCTGAAAAGCCTCTGACACAGAGTTAAAACAAGCCACAATTTCTGAGGAAATACCGTTGCTTATACAGACATCTCTAAGCATCACAGGTTCCGCAGCGCGCTCAATATTGGGGGCGGCTAAATACCATTGGGTCGCTTGATCTGATAGTTGGGCAACAATTTGTGGTATATCTTTATCTACCATCACCCCAAAAACAAGCCGCGTCTTCCCCTGCACTGAATCCGTCGACAAAGTATGGGCTAACACCGCCGCGCTAGCAGGATTATGCGCCACATCAAACACACATTCCGTTCCTTCATCACGACGTTCAAATCGACCAGGGCATTGCACCTTCTCAAGCCCCTCAACGATATCAAAACTATCAACAGGGAAATCAATTAGTTGCTGCAATACAGCCACAGCAAGTGCGGCGTTATCATACTGACAATTGGCTCCCAAGGCGGGTTTTGGTAATGATGTTAGCACTGCGTTGCCTTGCTCTATCCAATCCCATTCTTGCCCATGACGCAGGGCATCAAAATCCTCCCCTAGCACAGAAAGCTTTGTGCCAGTCTGTTGAGCCATTGAACGCAGTGAGGTTGGTACATCACGCTCACCACAAAAGGTCTCGTGACCTTCGCGCATAATACCGGCTTTTTCTAAAGCAATTTTTTCTCGGTCAGAGCCTAGCCATTCTTCATGATCAATATCGATACTGGTAATCACCGAAATATCGGCATCGATAATATTTACCGCATCTAATCGACCACCTAGACCCACCTCCAGTAACACCACATCTAATTTATGCCGAGAGAAAAGATCAAATGCAGCTAAAGTACCAAATTCAAAATAACTTAAAGATGTATTGCCACGTGCACATTCTACGCGTGCAAAGGCTCGGCAGAGACTGCTGTCATCCATATCAATACCACCGATACGAACACGTTCGTTATAGACATGAAGGTGAGGGGAAGTATAACTACCGATACTGTAACCGGCATTAAGCAAGATGCTTTCTAACATCGCAATGGTCGAACCTTTACCATTAGTTCCTGCAACGACGATAGTTTTAAACGCTAGTTGGCTTAATTGTTGACGATGAAAAACCTCTTGAACCCGTTCAAGGCCAAGTTCTATTTCCTGCGGATGCAGTGTTTCAAGATATGTTAACCAATCTTGCAGCGATTTAGTGTTATCACATACGCTTACTTGTAATGTGACTGGAGATTTCATTCAGAGTAGCTTAAACAGGTTCCTGTTCAGCATCCACCATGTCTTCATTGTCGATATGTGGCGCAGGTTGGCGTGTTAACATCGCCAATACCTGGCTAACACGATCACGCATATCACCACGCTTTACAATCATATCGATAACACCGTGTTCGAGTAAAAATTCACTGCGTTGGAAACCATCTGGCAATGTTTCACGGACGGTTTGTTCAATCACCCGCGGCCCAGCAAAACCAATTAAGGCCTTGGGTTCTGCCATATTAATGTCACCCAACATGGCTAAACTGGCCGAGACACCTCCCATAGTAGGATCAGTCATGACAGAAATAAACGGAATACCACGTTTAGATAAACGCGCAAGTGCTGCACTGGTCTTCGCCATTTGCATTAACGAGAACAATGCCTCTTGCATACGTGCGCCGCCACTGGCGGAGAAACAAACTAAAGGAATATCTTCTGCCAAACAATACTCAGCAGCACGACGAAAACGCTCACCAACCACCGAACCCATTGATCCACCCATGAATCGAAACTCAAACGCACAAGCGACCAACGCGATGCCATTAACACGACCACTCATCACAATAAGTGCGTCATTTTCATCGGTGTTCTTTTGTGCCGCTATGATACGATCTTTATATTTCTTGCTGTCTTTAAACTTTAAGGCATCAATCGGTAACAACTCAGTACCCAGTTCAACACGAGGTTCTTCATCCAGGAATGCTTCTAGACGCCGACGAGCACCAATACGCATGTGATGACCACACTTAGGGCAAACATCGACATTACGTTCAAGCTCAGCACGGTAGAGTACGGCATTGCATGCAGTACATTTTGTCCACAAACCTTCCGGAACGCTTTTGCGTTTCGAACTGTCTGTTCTTATCTTCGATGGAAGTAATTTTTCAAACCAACTCATAATATTCTATTGCTTTATTAATATGTTACCTGACTAAGTTCAGGTAGAAGTCTAATTATAGCGTAGATTTTAACCCTTGCCGCTACCAAATGGCTAGAGGCTATCAAGTGCTTCTCGAATTTCCGCCAAAATAGCGCAAATTGCAGAAGAAATAGCCTCTGGATTGTCCTGATTCTCATCTGCCTGGCGGACTAAGATGCTCCCTACAACCACCGCATCGGCAACTGCACCGACTCTTCTGGCTGAATCTGCGTCTTTAATGCCAAAACCAACACCCACAGGTAATTCAGTATGACGGCGAATCGCAGCCATTTTATCTGCTACCGCACTGGTATCCAATGTTGCTGCACCGGTAACCCCTTTTATCGATACGTAATAAACAAAACCACTCGCTGCTGCACAAAGACGTGCAATACGTTCATCGGTTGTCGTCGGTGCAATCAGGAAAATAGGATCAAGCTGGTACTTCGCTAACTCGGCAACAAATTCAGCACCTTCTTCAGGGGGTAAATCGACGGTAAGGGCAGCATCCACACCCGCATTTGATGCAAGTTCAGCAAACTTTGCGTAACCCATGACTTCAATCGGGTTCAAGTACCCCATCAATACCACTGGTGTTTCATCATCTATTTCACGAAATTCTTTTACCATGGTGAACACATCATAAAGACTAATGTTATTCAGTAATGCACGCTCACTGGCTTTTTGAATAACCGGTCCATCCGCCATAGGATCTGAAAATGGCACACCTAATTCAATAATATCTGCGCCAGCTTTCACCATGTCATGCATTAATGGCACAGTGATAGATGCAACAGGATCGCCTGCAGTGACATAAGGAATTAATGCTTTTCGTCCTGCTTCACGCAGTGAGGAAAATTTTGTTTCAATACGACTCATAATTAAAATTTAATCCCTTCACGTTCAGCAACCGTGTGAATATCTTTATCACCACGGCCTGACAAATTTACAATAATTATTTCATCTTTTTTCATGGTCGGTGCCAGCTTGGTGACATAAGCTAATGCATGACTTGATTCTAGTGCGGGTAAGATACCTTCAATACGAGTGAGATCATGAAAACCTGCCAATGCTTCTTGGTCATCGATAGCTACATATTGTGCACGACCAACATCTTTTAACCACGCATGTTCTGGCCCGACGCCTGGGTAATCCAGACCCGCAGAAATAGAGTGCGTTTCAATAATTTGACCATTCGAATCTTCCATTAAATAGGTACGATTACCATGTAAGACTCCTGGCTGGCCCGCGCATAGCGGTGCAGCATGGTGACCTGAATCAAGTCCATCTCCTGCGGCTTCAACACCAAAGAGTTTTACATCAGCATCATTTAAAAATGGATAAAACAAACCAATTGCATTAGAACCACCACCCACACAAGCCACTAAGGCATCGGGTAAGCACCCTGCTTGTTGTTGAATTTGTTCGCGTGCTTCCCGACCAATGATGGACTGAAAATCACGCACCATTGCAGGGTACGGATGTGGGCCTGCAACCGTGCCAATAATATAAAAGGTATCATCAACATTGGTGACCCAATCACGCATGGCTTCATTAAGTGCATCTTTAAGTGTCGCTGATCCTGATTCAACCGGTATCACTTCAGCGCCCAACAATTTCATTCTATAAACGTTCAGTGCTTGACGCTGTATATCTTCTGCTCCCATGTAAACAACACATTCCATTCCAAAACGTGCCGCCACGGTCGCGGTTGCCACGCCATGTTGCCCTGCACCGGTTTCAGCAATTACGCGTTTCTTACCCATGCGTTTAGCAAGTAATGCCTGGCCAATGGTGTTATTCACTTTATGTGCACCAGTATGATTAAGGTCTTCTCGCTTTAGGTATATTTGCGCGCCACCTAATTTTTCTGTCCATGCTTTAGCGAAATACAACGGGGAAGGTCGGCCAACATAATGCTTAAGATCATGATCAAACTCAGCCAAAAATTCAGGATCTTTCATCGCCTTTTCGTAAGCATCGGTTAATTCTTCGATAGCGGCCATCAAAGTTTCTGAAATAAAACGGCCACCATAAGGACCGAAATGCCCTCGTTCATCAGGCATGTTCATAAAATCATTAATGCTGTCTTGCTGGCTCATTTCATTCAACTCATAATTAGGCGGCATTCACCGCTGTGACGAAGGCACGAATTTTTTCGGCATCCTTTATCCCTTTGCTCATTTCAACGCCACTGCTGACATCGACTGCATAAGGGTTCACTTGCTTGATGGCGGCCGCCACATTGGCTGGTTCCAATCCACCGGCGAGGATTATAGGCGTATCGAGCCCATCTGGCACGCGATCCCAGTCAAAAACTTCTCCGGTTCCCCCTGCCTCATCGGGGTTAAAGGTATCCACGAGCAAACCTTTTGCCACCGCATATTGACTCGCGGCATCGGCTAAATCAGCATCATCTTTCATGCGAATTGCCTTTATATAAGGACGATTGAATGCCTGACACTGTGCGGGGGTCTCAGAACCATGAAATTGCAGTAAATCCACCGGAACAGCAGCAAGCACGTCTTCAACCTCAAAGTGCTCGGCATCGACAAAAAGCGCCACAACAGTGATAAATGGCGGCAAAACCGCACAAATAGCCTGAGCCTGCTCAATCGTGACAGCACGCGGGGATTTGGGGTAAAACACCAGACCAATCGCATCTGCACCTGCTTTTGCGACGGTAAGCCCATCTTCAGGGCGTGTAATCCCACATATCTTAATTCTTGTCGTCATGATGGCCACCTAACTATTCTCAGCTCATTCAAATCGGGGCTATTTTAGCCGAATATCCGCGTTTTAGATATGCAAAATAGTGACTTAGCCTCGCTATTGGGTTCAGTTTTCTACTAAAATAGAACTAAATAACAATAACCAAAAACACTAGCCATGATGAACTTTTTCAAAGACAACCTAATTTTAGGCCTAAAAACCCCGCCACTACATCAAATAATACTGTCTACCAGTCTTTTTATTGTATTCGCCATTATTGCTATAACAATTGGCTTTTCGACAGGATTGCTGGAATTCGTGTCACTTGAATCAGAGCTCATTTACGTTTTACCCATCGTGCTGTTCATTTTTCCATCATTATTTGAGGAAACAATCTTTCGTGGACTTCTTATACCCAATGACACGGTCTTAAAAGGTTCCAATGTCATCTTAAAACGCAGTTTAATTAGCTCCAGCATCTTTGTGATTTGGCATCCATTGAATGCTCTCACTATCAATCCAGGAGCAAAGCATTTCTTCCTTGATCCATGGTTCTTATTGATTGTTTTTGTACTAGGAATGGTGTGCAGCCTTGGCTACATTTTTTCACGTTCACTGTGGGTGCCGACTATTATGCATTGGCTAACAGTGCTTATGTGGGTGTTGTTTCTTGGTGGTAGGAATCTTATTTTGCAATAATTACGTTGGTAAAAAAAAGAATGCTATTCCATAAAATAGCATTCCATGTGGTCCGCGTAACAATCATTTTTTTGCAACCAATCTGAACATTCTTCAATCGCATCATCGATACAACCAAATGTTGCAATGACATTACCATGATCAGTGATTAATAAAGCACTATTATCAACCATTTCTTTTATATATAAATTCATTACGTATCTCCAAGCAGTGTGTAAAAGTACACGACTAGGAGAATAAATATTTTTGATGACTGCTCTATGACAAAAATATTAATTATTTATGACAAATATTGTGGTGTTATTTTATTTCAGATACATCGTAAACTTTCTTGAGCTGGACGACTGTT
This sequence comes from uncultured Granulosicoccaceae bacterium, assembly GCA_964542925.1. Lineage (GTDB taxonomy): Bacteria > Pseudomonadota > Gammaproteobacteria > AKS1 > AKS1 > Sulfuriflexus. Next base: position 17,033 of record CAZIWG010000031.1, read on the forward strand.
TCTTCTATAAGCACTTTTAAGTTATTGTGATAGAAACGGGCTTCCTCTATTAAATTACTTCTCAATGCGCCTTGCATTTTTTGTACTGCGCTATTAAGCGTTTCTAACTCAAAATAACAAATTAAACCATATAATTTATGAATCGTATCTCCTGCTTTCACAAGATCATTGCAAGAAAGTTCGTCATCTAATTCTCTGCTGTGTGTCCAGAGATTGTTTATTAATGTTTCAACTAAGTCCTTAGGTAATTTATCTGACAAACTTATTCCTGATGATTCATTATCACCATGAGAGCTCTTTACCACCATGCTTCCTAAAGAGACCGAACAATTTTCAACAATTGTTGCGATTAACTTTTTCTCATCGATCGGCTTAAAGACACAACCGGTAAAACCTTTACGGATTAATCCATCATTTTCATTCGAAAAGACATCAGCAGTTATTGCGATAATAGGCATAGTTGCAGCGATCTCACCCATATTTCTAATAATTGATACCGCTTCAGCACCACCTAGATCAGGCATATGTAAATCCATAAACACAATATCATATGGTGTTTGCAAGCATGCATTGATCGCATCCTTGCCATTATTGACGCAATCAGCATGAATACCATAACCATCGAGAAGGTCATTAATATAGAGACGATTAAACTGATTATCTTCAGCTATTAGTACTTTAATACCCTGATACTGTGATAATAAACTGTCATCTTGCTCTACAGCGTTATTTGAGACTACCGTCACTTCAATGTCAAAACAACGTGCAACTTCTTTCATTAAAGAATTAACACGTAATGGTTTCATCAACACATGTGTATTCTTATCAACCGATTCAATTAATTCGTCACTACCATTATTACTACTCAGCAACACCAAAATCTCACCAGAAAATATCTCACGAATCGGCATTATAAATTTATTTTTTAGTCCGTTTAAATCACTATCGGCAGGAACGGATACAATTACCATTGCACTTTGTTCAAGGTCTAATGCGGACAGTCTGTCTAGTAATGAATCAATATTACCGTGAGTGTACGTGACCACATTCATATGTAACAAATTATTCCTTAACGCACGACGAGAATAGTGGTGCGGATCTAACAAAAAGACCGCCGATGATTCTGGCAAATTAATAACACTAGGAAGATAGGCACTAATTATTTCGATAGGGACAGAAACATTAAAAGTGGTACCTTTACCGACTTCAGATTCAAAAGAAACTGTACCACCCATCATTTCAATTAGTTGCTTAGAAATGATAAGACCTAAACCTGTACCACCACGTTTACGCGTTGCCTTAGAATCTTCCTGATAGAAAGGTCTAAATAGTTTTTGTTGCGCAACTTTATTAATACCGATACCCGTATCAATAATAGACATCAATATTGATTCACTATCCGTTTCTGGATCCATCCTTGCATGTAAAATTATTGTTCCTTGATCAGTAAATTTAATTGCATTGTTTAATAAATTAGTTAACACCTGCGTTAGTCTTAACGGATCAGCAGAAATAACATCGGGTATATCTGAATCTATTAATAAAACTAATTCAATATTTTTATCTTGAGCCGCGGGGCTCAACATAGAAATCGTATCTTCAAGGTATTCACGTACACTAAAGTCAGATGGTTTTATTTCAATGTTGCCTGAATCTAATTTTGAGAAAACTAAAATATCGTCAATCACTGTTAGGAGCTGCGTCACAGCACGGTTGATTGTTCGTGTATATTCAATTTGTTTATCATCACTGGCATGTTTTGCTAATTGGCGACTAAACCCTACAACCGCATTCAATGGGGTTCTTATCTCATGGCTCATATTGGCAAGAAATTCTGACTTAGCGTCTTTGGCTTGCATGGCTTCACGCCGAGCATTATTAAGTTCAATATTCTTCTTCTGCAATCTATCTACGACATTTTGCACTTCACAAACAGCTTCTTCTACTCGTAACTCAAGTTTTGCATGAGATGATTCCATCTCATTTGCCATCACATTAATACCATCTTGCAAACGACCTATTTCACCACCTTCATTCACATCTAGTCGCTCAGACAGCTCCCCTCTCGTCATACGAGACACAAACTGCATCATGTTTTTAATTGGTTGGATAACAGAATTACCAATAGACAAGGCTAATAATAAGCTAACAAACAGCCCCGCCAAGATGATAAACACGGTGTTCCTTATAACCACCTTCTCTCTTCCAACATATAAATCTGTAGACAAGATAATTCTAACCCAGCCTATAATTTCTTTTTCACTCCCTTCTAGCTCACCTTCTAGCAACTGATTAAGTTCATCTTGTCTGATTCCCGTCAGGTAGATAGGGGCTCTAAAAATGGCAACATTTTTATCTGCCACTGATGAATCTATTTTTGAGGCATTTTCATTTCTACCTTTTTCATAAATGACATCGCCGGTATTATTAAATACACCCATATAAACAATATCTTTTTCTTTAATAATACTATTTATGATATTACCAATAATTTTATCATTGCCTGTCACCACACCAAATTCAAATGCCGGTGAAATATTGTTTGCTAAATAATTCCCACGTTCATTTAAACTATCTCTTATATCAGATGTTCTACTATCAATCGTGTAATAACCTAACAGTGCTGCCACAATAACAATAGGCACAATAGCTAAGAAAATAACCCTTAGTCTTATTCCCCATGTAGAGACTCTTAGATCAATCATCTTTTTACCTCGGCAGATTTTATCTTGGCAGTGATAACATCTAGGTCATCGATAGACAGATTTAATTTGGTCGCTATTCGACGGTTCACATTCACAGTAAAGCGTTGCGGATATCTGTTCCATAACTTAGCTTTATTGTTTTTTATATTTTCAATCACCCAATCTCCTGCACTTCGTCCTGCTTCGGTAGGTGTTGTATAAACAGCGGCCAAGGCTCCCGCTTCTACATACGATTTAGAATAGGCGATAACAGGCTTGCGATACACATTAGCCATATACAGTAGCCACTTGGCTATTTTTCGGTTCAATACCGCACGATCATATAAAGCAATATACGCATCTGAGTCTTTAATAAGTGACTCGATCATATCGAGTGAGGATTTATCTGATTTTGCAATCTGAGTAACTAATTGAATAGACAATTTATTTGCCGCTGAAACATAGTCGGCTCTTTCAGAAACTGATGTTGGGCCAAACAACATTCCTATGTTTTTTAATCGTTCGCCAGAAACTAATTTTGTTAACAACAAAAGTCGTTCCGTTGGTTGTTCCAGGTAAATAACCGAATATTTTTTTGCGATCTGTTTTTTATTGATAATGACTTGATAGTTTCTTTTTGAAACCAGTATGTTTAACACAGGGACAGATGTATCTACTGATGAGATATAACGTAGCGCTTTCGTACCAACAGCAATAATATAATCTGAGTTTTTATTAATATCTTGAATAGATCGGTTATTAAAGCCACTTATTGTCAGAATATTGTATTCCAATCCATCAACATCATCCAACTGTTCTGAGACACCATCAACAGCATCATAATAAAGTCTTGATTCACCACTTATCAGCATCGTTATCCTTGTTGATGCTGCATATACCCACAGCGAACTACTTAACAATAATATTACTGTTATTAGTTTAATAGTATGGTGAAAAAGTTGACCCATTAAGTATCTGACAATATCCGTGCGTTACGGGCTTTAACAACCACTTCAGTTCGATTCGATGCAGAAAACAAACGTAAAATAGCAGTAACGTGGATTTTAACCGTATGTTCAGAGACCCCTAACTCTCGCGCTATTTCTTTATTGGCTTGTCCTTTTGCCATTAATCTCAACACTTGACTCTGTCGTTTAGTTAAATTTTCTGCTGCTTTAACAACGACTTCATTTTCTTCAATTTCCTGCATATTCATCACAGCAGGTTGTTGTAACTTATTTTTACTTAATGATGATTTTGCTTGCATCATGTCAGCGGGAATATAAGTACCCCCGCTTTTAACGAGTTGGATTGCACTAAGCATAATTTCCATTGGGGCTGATTTAGGAATAAACCCACTTGCACCTAAATCAATCGACTTACGCATGTATTCCGGTTCTTCTGCCGCTGATACGACGATAACGGGAATGTCTGGGTAGTTATTACAAACATACACAAGTAAATCAAAATTCTTAGTACCTGGCATAAACAAATCAAGCAGCACGACGTCTATATCAGTGTTTTGTTGTAATTGAGATAAAACGCTTTCTCTATCGTCAGCCTCAACAATATTTGATGCTATTTCATTATCCTTCAAAGCGTGCACCATACCTTGACGAATCAATGCGTGATCATCGGCAATTAATACCTTCATTTATTCTTCCTTTAGCACCATAATCAAGTGCTTAACTTTATTATTAGAACGATTAAAAGACGAAGTTGCACTAGCCAATAGTAACTAGTCCTTATGTGCTATTTCTTGCAACATCTCATTTTCCTATACTACTTGTGACCTTAGATACTAGTCACCTAGTATCGGCAAGTGCGATACGCGTGTTTCCTCCTCATTGAGACCGTGTGTCCTTTCACGGGCACCATTCTGGTGCCCGTTTTTATTTTTATACACTCTAACATACTGATTACACATGTTATTGTATTCAGGGACAGATTAAGTTTATGATCTCGCTATGCTTATCCCCTATCAAGAAATTAAAGAAACAACCTTAATTGCACTCATTGAAGAGTTCATTGATAGAGAAGGCACTGATTATGGAGAATCTGAGATCAGCCGTTCAAGTATGATTAATCAAGTTCATCAACAACTTACTAGCGGTAAAATTGTTATTTGTTATGACGCTGAATCAGAAAGCTGTAATTTAATCACTTCTCACAAAGCAACCAGCATGGGTGAAAGTTTCGATTAGGTCTTTTCATCTGTTTCTCCTACAGTTATGCTCAAGGCATGCCATAAGGGGGTGAAAATGGAACTTTTCATAGGTAATATCAGTGCGGGAACACGACAACATGAACTACAAAAATTCTTAGGTAGTTACGCTAAGCAAGCAAGCTTTTCTCTTCGTAAACTTAAATTTGATGCGTCTGTTTACTATTATGCGCACGTTAATATTGAATCTGAAAAACTTGCCTTAAAAGCAATTAAAAAATTACACGGTAAAAGGCTCAATGGCAAACCTGTTCTCATCAGAGAATTTGAATATCGTGCCGGAAATAATGATCGCCGCTGCTTGAACTGGCGCAATTTATTATGGGATAAAATTGAACGTCGCTTAACGGAAAGAAGGCATCGCGCACGACTCTTTGAACGAAGAGATCCTGAGTTTGTTGGTTTCAACAACGTCGCGAAAAAAGGTTAAATAATCAAACCTGTACCACGTTCATTTGGAATAGAAAATTCTTTTGGATAAGCAACGTTCACAAAATACAAACCATCAGGCGACGCGGTTACACCGCCTAGCTTTCTATCTTTATGAGCTAATACTTCTGCTGCCCAATCTTGTTTTTGTTCCCCTCTGCCAATCGCCATGAGTACTCCTGCGATATTTCTCACCATGTGATGCAAAAAAGCGTTGGCACATATTTCAATACAAATAAATTGGCCTTTTTGAGTGACTTCAAGTTGATGTACCGTGCGTATTGGACTTTTCGCCTGACACGCTACCGCACGATATGAACTAAAATCATGCTCACCCACTAATGCTTCCGCGGCATGAGCCATGACATCAACATCAAGGGGTTTCCCCTGCCAAGTAACGCGTTTTGATAGTATGGCCGGACGCGAAAATTGATTTAAAATAATATACTGATATCGCCGACTCAATGCTGAAAAACGTGCATGAAAATCATCATTCACTAGTTGAGCCCAATGCACCGATATATCTTTAGGTAGATTTGCATTTGCACCTAATATCCATGAACGTCCACTTCGCTCAGCAGAAGTTTCAAAATGAATCACCTGCCCTAATGCATGAACGCCTGTGTCTGTACGACCTGCACAAATCACACTAACATCATGATCAGCAACGTTTGAAATAGCTTTCTCAACCGCTTGTTGGACGCCATAACCATGTTTCTGGCTCTGCCAACCATTATAGGCAGAACCATCATATTCAATACCCAATGCTACCTTTTTCATATCATGTATAGTCCGAGGAATAGCAGTAGAGGTAACATCCACTGCACTAATGCTGGCATTTCTATCTGTGGCAATGATACTAAAACAGTCGGACTATCGCCGGCTTGTTTCTCGATATTAACTAGTAAACGCGCTATTGAATCAATGCCTCTCTGAAAAATAGAGGTTGATTGATTGTTCTTACTCAATGACGTTCTTATCTCATTTTCAGTATCTGTAACACGTTCCATTGTTAAAACTAAACGTGCCGAAAACCTTGCTGTATTGACCCGAAACAACCTAAGTGGTGTCATTAACCATATAATTGATACAATCAATGATTCTTTTGATGTTGATTTAATAATGAGTACCACTGCACTAATAATATTTAATAAGACTAAGCCTCTTAGTAGTCCCATTATTAAACCTTCACTACTCGGTACTAGTAACAAAGGAATGCTGTTAGTAAAAAATAGTGGACTACCTGGAATAAACCAACCATAAAGAATAAGTAGAGATAACCACAACCATTTCATACGCCAACACATTCGCCATATATCATTCCAATAGCTTTGTCCTTTTAATAAAACAAAAACAAATAATGCCAAAGTAATAATAATAACCCGCTCAGGCTTCAGTACCACCAACATACTGATGATTACTAATAAACAAAGGATTTTTATAAAGGGATGCATCGGACTAAACGCAAACAACCGGCATTAAAGTGCCGGTTGCATGGTTAAAGAAAATTTTCTTAAAGCTGATCAATCAATCCTTTCGCTTCTGATTGTTGGTCGTCACTCCCTTCCGTTAATACTTCATCAAGAATAGCGCGAGCACCATCAGGATCACCCATATCAATGTATGCTTTTGCCAAATCCAGTTTAGTGGCCACTTCATCCATGCCAAGCATTGCATCATCGACATCAACCGCATCAACATCCATATCTAAGGTATCGTCTGCTTCAATTGCTGATGCCGTATCAACTGGATCCGCGCTATCTGTTTCATCTAGCTCAAGTTCTAAATCACCAAAGTCGATACTTGATTCTGGTTCTTCTGTCGTTTCTATTTCTTTGCTATCTTCGCTACCGATGTCTTCTAACTCAAGAGATAGTTCATCCATATCCAATGTTAAATCATCATCTTCATCGGTACTTGATTCGAATGACTCAAGCTCCATATCCAATGACAACTCATCATCACTATCATCTTTATCTATACTTAATGCTTCTGAATCGGTATCTGCGGAAGAAGTGATATCATCCATATCCAGCGATAAATCAAGATCATCATCCAGATCCGCGATGCCTTCCAGGTCTGAAAAATCATCTTCATGTCCACTTTCATCTGCACCAAATAATTCATTACCCGGGCATAACTCACGTCCCATCACTACCGCTTTATCCCACAGTGCAGTATTTTGATCATCCATGGAGTTATTTAATTGCATTGCATGAGTTAGGAATGAATCTGCATTCCCTGTTGCATGATAAACTTCCATCAACTTCAATCGAAGATCTAAACGTTCAGGTTCTTCTTCAATAGCAGTAAGTAATAATTCTTCAGCTTGTTGATGCTTACCATAAGCAATATACACATCAGCTTCCGCAGAAGGGTCAACTTCACTTGAATCAGACTCTAAAGCACCATCCATTGCACTCGGTGCAAAGTCACTCAACAAGCTTGTCTCAGTATTCATTGCCGTTGTTGTCGTTGAAACGGGTGGCTTACCTGACAAGATGCTTTCAGGGAACTGCATGTTATTGCGACGACGTTGCATAGCCAACCAAACAATAGCAAGTACCGCAATGAGTACCGCAATCATCGCGGCTAAAATAATTGGATCATCAAACAAACTAGATTCAACGGGTTTCTGAATATCTGGCTTAGGCGCAGGCACTTTCGCTTTAGAAATTTCATCTAAGGCATAAGGATTAACTTTGTTGTTGTCCGATACGATAGGCTTAACAACAGGTTTAACCGGTGCTGGTTTCTTTTCTTCTACAACAGGCTCAGGAATTGCCTCAACAACTGGTGTAGGAGTTGTTACAGGTTTAGCATCACTTAACTTGCTTTGTAAATCTGAAAGTGAATCATCCTTCAGCTCGAGTAAGCGTTCCATCGAACCAATTTGATCTTGCAATGATTTAACGCGACCTTGTAGTTCATTATTTTCTTTAGATTTAGAAGCTAATTGCTCATTGACCAGTGCAAGCTTTTCAGAAGAAGCGCTGTCATCTGCGCCAACACCTTGAGCACCTACAGCTTTTGAATCCGGCGTTACAAGTTTAACTGTTGATCCTTGAAGCTTCGATGTTGTTGGTGATTTACGAGCAGAACCTGTTGTGGTTTTTGTTGTTCCACTTGGTGTAACCGAGGTAGTTAAATTATCTTGAGCAGAACGCCAAAGTGCATGTTGTTGTTTCGCTAACTGTACCGCTTGTTTACGATCGATGGCTTGAATGGCTTCAAGATCAGGAATACGTAATACAAAACCAGATTTTAAACCGTTAATATTATTATTTGTAAAGGCGTCTGGATTAGCATTTTGCAAAGCAATCATCATTTGTGACACGCCTACGCTATCATCAGGACGCACAGCTTCCGCTATTGACCAAAGTGTCTGACTTTTCTTAACTTTATAAGTATCACCCGTAAATGTTGGTATAGCTGCTACACGAGGTGAACGATCAAAATCTTGTTGTGGTACTGTATCAATTTCAATACGAGGAAATAAATCATCTTCACGACTACGTGTAATAACAGGGGCGGTTGGAACGGGCGCAGTTGCAAATGTAACTGGCGCAACTGGAACGGGTTTCTCTTCTCGAATAATACGTGTTGGGGCAGCGACAACTGGAGTTTGTACCGGCGCAGCTTTACGTTGTGCAAAAATAGGCGGATCAAGTAATAAGGTATACTCACGTAACAAACGACCACTCGGCCAGTCGACATCAACAAGGAAATCTAAAAATGGTTCACGAATAGCACGTTCTGAATAGACTTTAATGTAGGCATTACCATCACCCTTCTCAACAACCTTAAACTTCAAGTAAGAAAGGATGAGAGGACGGTCAATACCAGCAGTCGTAAATTCTTTTAATGTAGCAAGTTGCACACGAATGTTTTCACCTTCACCTGGTCTCACTGAGAACAGTTTAATCTCGGCATTCAGGGGTTCACTCAGTGATGATTTAACATCGATACCACCCACACCAAGCGTAAACGCTATATTCGAAGCCAACAGGCAGATCAACGTAATAAAAAATATTTTGAGTTTGCGCAACGTCCCTACTCCATCATCTATTCATTATAATTATCGACTGCACTGAGACGCTAACAGTGGCAATCTGTTCCCTGTTTTGACAGGGTTATCGGTCAAAAACTAGAATGACCTTTATATAGTTCTTGTAACTATACATTATAGATAGCATTTTACAAATTTCATGCCTGAAACTGTGATTAAATTGACAATTGGACGTTTAAGCAGGAATAACAGCAAATTTAACAAAAATGCCGGTTGAGAAACTCCCAACCGGCAATCACCTAGCTGAACCCTAAAAACAAGTTAAGCTACTGTTTTATATATTCTTATTTCTTATTTCTGTTCTAGCAAAATTCTCAACATACGACGAAGAGGCTCAGCTGCCCCCCATAGAAGTTGGTCGCCCACTGTAAATGCTGATAAATAATCATTCCCCATGGTAAGTTTACGCAAACGCCCTACCGGAATATCTAGCGTACCCGTCACCGCCGCCGGTGTGAGTTCTTTCATGCTGATATCACGGTCATTAGGTACCACTTTGACCCAGTCATTAGCTTCAGCAAGAATGCTGTCGATCTCATCCAATGTCACATCTTTGTTCAGTTTGATGGTCATCGCTTGGCTATGACAACGCATTGCGCCGATGCGAACACAAATCCCATCAATCGGGGTTGGGTTAGCCGATGTTCCTAGAATTTTGTTGGTTTCGACCTGTGCTTTCCATTCTTCGCGGGTTTGACCTGTTTCCAATTGAGAATCGAGCCACGGAATCAAACTACCTGCTAGCGGAACGCCCCATTGATCAACAGGGTAGCTATCGCCGCGCATGAAGTTAGTGACTTGACGATCGATATCTAAAATTGCTGAGGCAGGATCATCAACCAATGAGGCAACATCATCATGGATCGCACCCATTTGTTTAATAAGCTCACGCATGTTTTTTGCGCCCGCACCCGATGCGGCCTGATAGGTCATTGGGCTAATCCAATCAACGAGGTTTTGTTTAAACAAACCTCCAATCGCCATCAACATTAAGCTAACAGTACAGTTACCACCGACAAAAGTTTTACCGCCCTTCGCCAATGAGTCTTTGATTACATCCATATTCACCGGGTCGAGCACGATGACACTTTCATCTTCCATGCGTAATGACGATGCCGCATCAATCCAATAACCCTTCCAACCTGATGCGCGTAATTTTGGATAAACCGCTTCGGTGTAACCACCACCCTGACAAGAAATAATGACTTCCATCGCTGAAAGCTCAGCAATATCATTGGCATCTTTCAGTGCCGGCACATCTTTACCCACATCAGGACCTGCTTGACCTGTTTGCGATGTGGTAAAGAAAACAGGATCGATTAAATCGAAATCTTTTTCCTCACGCATTCGCTGCATGAGAACCGAACCGACCATTCCTCGCCAACCAATTAATCCTGTACGCATTTTCTAACTCCTAGTACTTATAAATTCAAAAAACTCTGTCATTGCGAGCCCAGCTTTATTGGGCGAAGCAATCTCTTAATTTATACGATGAATCATACAGATTGCCACGTCGAGCTATCTCTCTCCTCGCAATGACAACAGTCTGTTGATGCCTACCCACAAAAATCTATTTAAATACTCAAGCTGCATTGCTATGCAACACCTTCAAAAACCATTCTAAAACTCTAAGCCGCGTGGGCTTGCTAAGGTCGGCGACGTCCGTGGAGCCGACCTTAGCAAGCCCACGCGGCGAACTTTACTTAACAGCCCTCATCGCCGCAACAACGGCATCACCCATTTCAGCTGTACCAATTTCCGTCATACCATCGGAACTAATATCAATAGTACGCAAGCCTTGATCAAGCACCGAACCTACCGCATCTTCAATCCGTTTTGCCATGTCAGCATTATCAGAGGTATAGCGCAACATCATCGCAACAGAAAGAATCGTTGCTAATGGATTAGCTTTATTCTCACCCGCAATGTCCGGTGCAGAACCATGAATCGGTTCGTACATGCCTTTGCCATTCGCATCCAGGGATGCCGATGGCAACATTCCAATTGAACCGGTTAACATTGCCGCACAGTCAGACAAAATATCACCAAACATATTCGTTGTTACCATGACATCAAATTGTTTTGGTGCACGCACTAATTGCATTGCTGCGTTATCAACATACATGTGACTTAATTC
>CAZIWG010000032.1:0-27128 GCA_964542925.1 uncultured Granulosicoccaceae bacterium
AGTTCCAATAAATAGGTTCCAAATAAATAGGTTCCAGAGACGTATTTATTATTAAATAAATAGGTTCCAGAGACGTATTTATTATTAAAAATAAATAGGTTCCAGAGACGTATTTATTATTAATAGCTCTCTGGAACCTAATTAAGTGTCCGAGACAGCGTTTTATGGCACAATCTCCGCATAATTTATAATCTAAGAGTCGGATAACAACATGCAGCTTTCATCTCTCACCGCCGTATCCCCTATTGATGGCCGTTACGGCAATAAAACCAGTGCTTTACGCAGTATTTGTAGCGAATTTGGTTTAATTAAGCACCGTGTACTCGTTGAAGTACGTTGGTTACAGGCGCTGGCGGAGCAAAGTGATATAACAGAAGTTGCCTCGTTAAGTGATGCTGCTAATACGGTGCTAAACGCGATTGTTGATGGTTTCAGCGAAGCTGATGCACAGCGGGTCAAAGATATTGAACGCACTACCAACCATGACGTGAAAGCAGTGGAATATTTCCTAAAAGAAAAGATTGCCGATAGCGCGGAACTCAACGCTATGACTGAATTCCTGCATTTTGCCTGCACCTCCGAGGACATCAATAACCTCTCTCACGGCCTTATGCTAGGCGCGGCGCGTAATGATGTTCTGTTACCAATGATGGATGACGTCATTACTGCGATTAGCACACTCGCACAAGAGCAGGCTTCTCAACCAATGCTTTGCCGTACCCACGGACAACCCGCTTCGCCATCAACCTTGGGTAAAGAAATGGCCAATGTAGTGGCGCGTTTACGCCGTCAACGTACTCAATTGGCCAAGGTTGAATTACTCGGCAAAGTGAATGGCGCGGTCGGTAACTATAATGCCCATTTAAGCGCTTATCCTGATGTTGATTGGGAAGGCTTTGCCAAGCAGTTTGTTGAAGCACTGGGGCTAAATTGGAACCCTTACACCACCCAAATTGAGCCGCATGACTACATTGCCGAATATTTTGATGCATTAGCGCGTTTTAATACCATTGTGCTCGATTTTGACCGCGATATCTGGAGCTACATTTCCATTGGTTACTTCAAGCAAAAGACCATTGCCGGTGAAGTGGGTTCATCGACCATGCCACACAAGGTGAACCCGATTGATTTTGAGAATTCTGAGGGCAACATCGGTATCGCTAATGCTATTTTGGGTCATTTATCGGCAAAATTGCCCGTTTCTCGCTGGCAACGTGATTTAACCGACTCCACCGTATTACGTAATCTTGGTGTGGGGATTGCTCATAGCTTGATTGCTTTTCAATCTACCTTAAAAGGCATTAGTAAGCTTGAGCCAAATGCAGACAAAATGGATGCGGATCTGGATGCTAACTGGGAAGTATTAGCCGAACCGATTCAAACCGTAATGCGCCGCTATGGTATTGAAAAGCCTTATGAAAAACTCAAAGAGCTGACTCGCGGTAAACGCATTGATGAAGCTTCTTTACACCAGTTTATCGCGTCATTGGATATCCCTGATGACGAAAAATCACGCTTAAAAATACTCAGCCCAGCAACCTATATCGGAAATGCGACTGAACAGGCCAAAAAACTTTAATGTTGGCGATGTGCCGTTTTGTGAACCAGCGCACAGTGTTGATAACGCATATTAAGGATAGTACTCAACAGGCAACAGACGATGTGTGACCCCTTCCTACCCCCACAAGTCGCCTTCGTTTGTACCCAACCTACCCGAACTGCATCCCCCACCCCGCAGTTCGGGTTTATTTTGTCTGCTATTCAAGATTAATCGAATTACACTAAACACGATGAAGATGAATCTAACATTTCCTGACGGTATAACGACAGATGAATTTCTGCGTGACTATTGGCAAAAAAAACCACTTTATATTCCAGCTGCATTGAATCATTTTACCGATCCACTTGAACCCGAAGAACTCGCTGGACTTGCCTGTGAAGAAGACATCGCCGCACGGATTATTTTAGATAACGGCAACGATGACTGGCAAGTACGCCACAATCCATTTAATGAAGATGACTTCACCACCCTACCTTCGACACACTGGACGGTATTGGTCCAAGATTTAAATAAACATATCCGTGAACTTGATCAATTGCTCGAGGCATTTGATTTTTTACCATCATGGCGTGTTGATGATGTCATGGTCAGTTATGCCGCACCTTATGGTGGTGTGGGACCTCACACCGATCAATACGATGTATTTTTATTACAAGGAATGGGCACACGTCGCTGGCAAATTTGTAGTGCAAAAGAAAATAACACTTTAATTGAAGATATTGATCTGCGTATTTTAAAGCACTTTGAAGCCGAACAAGAATTCTTATTACAACCCGGCGACATGTTGTATTTACCACCTGGAGCGCAACATTTTGGTGTGAGTGACAAACCCTGCATGACCTATTCGATTGGTTTACGTGCACCGACTCAACTTGAATTATTGGGTGACTACATTGATCAACTTACGTTAAATCAAAACGATGCCGATGAGCTTCGCTATCGTGATCCCTTGCTCTCTCGACAGAATAGTGGTGAGATAACGACTGAGACGATTGAAAAAATTGTCACACTCATAAAAACAATTCCTGATAGTGCAACAGAAATAAAACACTGGTTCGGAAAATTTATTACCAGCACACATCAAACCCTTATTGATATCCCTATCATTCCAACTCAGGATCAAGAAAAATCATTAACTAGAATTCAACAAGGCGATATTCTTTACCGAAACCCTACCAGTCGCTTTGCCTATATCGAACACAATAATAAAACCCAACTTTATATAGACAGCTGCTCAATTATTTTATCAGATGCTAATGCAGGTTTAGCAAAACATATTTGCAATCATCGGCAGTTTAATAATAACGACCTCGCTGACTGGTTTGCCAACCCAGCATCCCTCGCACTTTTATGTGCATGGATCGAAATTGGTCTGTTAGAATTTGACGATAACGAGAGTAATAATGCCAACTAAGTGGCATATTCGACTGACAAAATGGTCTAAACTTAATGACCAAGAGGCAATAAAATCAATCCGTGAACAAGTTTTTATTAATGAACAAAATGTGCCTGTTGAACTGGAATGGGATAACTTAGATGAACAATGCCTACATTGCCTTGTTTCGGACGCAGATGGTATCTCGGTCGCAACAGCAAGGCTGCTCCATGATAAAAAACATGCTCACATTGGTCGGATGGCGGTATTAAAACCCTATCGGCAACAAGGCATAGGCAGCATGATGTTAACTACACTATTGGAACAAGCAAAAAAGATAGGTGTCATAAAAATAGACATCAATGCACAAACATCGGCTATGAGTTTTTACCAACGTGCTGGTTTTATAGCTGTAGGCGATAAATTTGATGACGCAGGTATTCCACATTATAAAATGACATTACAGTTGGGTAAGTACTAATGACTGAAAATATTGATAATATATTTGAGCAATATAAAATCGGTGACAATAAAGCACTCACGCTTACTACTGCTGAACAAAACCGAGATGCCAGTATCGCTTTAGTCGATCAAGCACGCTACACACTCGATATTGTAAGCCGCGAACTTGATCATAAACTTTATGATAATGATGATTTTTATAATACTGTCAAACAATTAGCGACCAGCAACCCTAAAGCAAAAATCAGAATTCTTATTCAAAGTAGTGACAAAGCGGTTAAACAAGGTCATCGTTTAATTGAAATTGCACGCAAACTAAGCTCCTTTATTACTATCCATTTACAAGGAAGGCGCTTTAAAGAATTTAATGAGGCATGGCTAATTGTTGATTCAAAAGCATGGATTCGTCGCGCCCATGCTGACAAGTATTCTGCCGATGTTGACTATTCTGCTGCACGGCAACTGAGGGAAATAGAAAAAACCTTCACAAGCATGTGGAATGAGTCCGTTGACGATCCTAATCTTAGACGACTCAGCCTCTAACCTTAATAGGTGAATAAAATGAACATCAGCACTTTCGTTAAACGCACATCTATTATCATGCTATGTCTTTTCTCATTGTCTGCTTTGGCTGATCGTATTGAAGTCATTCAACTTAAAGGCCGTAGTGCAAATGAAATGATCCCGATTATTCAACCGCTACTTGATCCTAATACGGGACTTAGCGCACAAGGCTATAAGCTTATTATTCGTGGTTCTGAAGAAGCGATTTCTCAAACACGCGACTTAGTCCGGCAACTCGATCATGCTCCCAAACAACTTACAATCTCACTACGTCGTGGAGCAGCATCTCATTATAATGATAATGAACTCAGTGCATCGGGGGTCATCCGTTCAGGCGATGCGCGTCTATCTGTTAATGGTGATCATCAAAGTGGCGTACGGTTACATGAAACACGTCGATCAATTAACCAAGATTCAATAAGACGCATTAATGTCACTGAAGGTCGTCAAGCATTTATTCAAACAGGTCAATCCATTCCCGTTGGTCAACAAAGTTCCAATCAATTTGGACAACGAACCAATTCAATCCGTTATAAGAATGCGACAAGCGGCTTTTATGTACTGCCACGTCTTGTCGGTGATCGTGTTAGTCTTGATGTGTTACAAAATAATGTCAGTCTTGATCGACATGGTCGGCAGCGATTTAATGTTCAACGCACAGGAACAACACTCAGTGGTCGGCTAGGCGAATGGATTAGCATTGGTGGTATTACACAGCAATTCAATCAATCCAGATCAGGTATAGTGCATTCCACACGTCAAAATAGTCAAACTAACTCACAGCTTTATATCAAGGTTGATGTGGTTAATCACTGATGAGATTCAATGGTCTTTTTTAATTGCTGAAATAACTCTTCGACAAGAACAAGACGGGCATCATCTTTGTTCATATCGAGCAATGGATTAAACGTATGTTCAAGTTCTCTTGCCGCATCCCCAATAACAGCCAGATCAAAGGTTGCTGCCGAACCGGCTAATCCATGCACCTTACGATCAAATTCTGCTGCCAATTCAGCATTCCATTGCCGATTCAAATCATTCCACATCGATTCTAATTCGAGCATCAGAGGCGCTAAGCTAGCGCGATATGAACTAAACAGAGTATCAATACGCGATTGTTTATCATTGCTCATTGTTTGAGCTGTATCCATTATTATTTTTATGTATCATAGAGCCTAACATGGTATCCGCTGTAAGCAGTAGTCCTGTGTAAATAAATCAATAATATCAGGAAGTTAACCAACACCATGTCTTTATCATCCCTCAATCCTAGTCAACGCGAAGCGGTTCAGTATCAACAAGGTCCGTTGCTGGTTATCGCGGGTGCCGGTAGTGGAAAAACCCGCGTTATCACGACCAAAATATCAGAATTAATTAGTAAGCATAATATAGAACCTCGCCATATTGCCGCCGTTACCTTTACCAACAAGGCCGCACGCGAAATGCGCACACGCATTAGCGACATGCTTAACAAAGATGCAAGCAAGGGCTTACGTATTAGTACATTTCATACGCTGGGTCTGAACATTATTCGCTCTGAACTCGAGACATTGGGTTATCGTAAAGGGTTTTCTATTTATGATGATACCGACAGCATGGCGGTACTTAACGAGCTTTCGCGAGGTGAAACGGAAGAACGCCTACGCTTATTGCGTAACCAAATATCGCGTTGGAAAGCTGCTTGTATTTCACATACCCAAGCGATGGCAACTGCCGATGACAAATTACTTGCACGCATGGCCGAACTTTATGAAGCCTACGATCGTCACTTGCATGCCTGCAACGCCATTGATTTTGATGATTTATTATTGATTCCTGTTCAACTCTTGCAAAAGAACTCAACTGCACTAAATAGTTGGCAAGATAAAATTCAATACTTATTAGTAGATGAATACCAAGATACCAACAAAACCCAATATGAGTTAGTTAAATTACTGGTGGGTGAACGCGGCTGTCTCACTGTCGTAGGCGATGACGACCAATCCATTTATGCTTGGCGTGGAGCACAACCGGAAAACATGAATCTACTCGCCGAAGATTACCCGCATCTTAAAATCATTAAACTCGAACAAAACTACCGCTCCATGGGCAGCATTCTTCAAGCTGCCAATAGTGTAATTTCAAATAACCCACACGTTTTCGAAAAAGCATTGTGGAGTGAACTGGGTTTTGGTGAGTCATTACAAGTTATACGTGCTGCCAATGAAGAACAAGAGGCGGAAAAAGTCGTCACGCGTTTGTTACACCATAAATTCAGGCACCGTACTAATTACAAAGATTACGCCATTCTCTATCGCGGCAACCACCAGTCACGATTATTTGAACGTGGTCTACGTGAATACAATATTCCTTATTACCTCAGTGGCGGCACCTCGTTTTTTGCTTACACCGAAATTAAAGACATCATGTGTTACCTGCGGGTTATTACCAACCCTGATGATGACAATGCCATGTTGCGTATCATCAATACGCCACGTCGAGAAATAGGTCCAGGAACATTAGAAAAACTGGTTGCCTTTGCTGCTGACACTAATTCAAGTCTGTTTGCCGCCATGCATGACCCATCTATTGTTAATGCCTTACCCAACCGGGCTGTGAGTCGAATTCAATTTTTTTGTGAATGGCTAGACAAGCACGTTTATGCTACTGAAAATGACTCCCCTACTGTTGTTGTGAAGAATCTGGTTAATGATATCGATTATTCACAATGGCTAAAAGACAGTTATCCTGATGAGAAAATTGCTGAACGTAAAATGGACAATGTTTCCGAGCTAATTGAATGGATTGAACGTTTATCAACTAAATCCAGTGATGCTGACTTAGGTGATATTGTTAGTCGCCTTACCTTACTCGATATACTTGATCGTGATGACGAACAAGAAGGTGATCACGTTCATTTAATGACATTGCATGCAGCAAAAGGCCTTGAGTTTCCACATGTGTATTTAGTCGGCATGGAAGAAGATATACTCCCCCACCGCGTTAGTATCGAAGAAGACAATATTGAAGAAGAACGCAGACTTGCCTATGTGGGTATTACCCGTGCTCAAAAAACCATGTCTTTCAGTTATGCCCTGCGTCGAAAACGCTACGGTGAAATGATTCAATGCACGCCGAGTCGTTTTCTTGATGAAATTCCTCAAGACCTCTTACACTTTGAAGGCGACAAAGCCGATCCAGAAAAAAGCCAAGAAGAAGGACGCGCCACACTAAGCAGCTTACGCGCTCTGTTAAATGAAAAATAACGTGTAGGTAATATGCGTATTATTTCTCATAATATGAACAATTAGACGCAGTGACTGTCTAGTAAAACAAGAACAATGCTCAACCCCTCAGGAGATAACCATGCGAAATTTGATCTTATTATCGAGTTTAGTTATATCGTTTGGCCTACAAGCTAGCCATAATAGTGAGAACGAGCCTGGATCTTTAGTGGGCTCGACCCTTAAATTGAATACGCCAATAGAAGTAGCGCCCAACAAAGCTGATGCGTATTTCCAACATGGTAAACAGCTTAAAGAAGCAAATGTTGATGAGTATTATCCCAATTGTAATATTGAGCTTTATACTATGAGCTCAAACGCTCGCACGCTTAAACCTGATACGTTTAGTATTAATCAGGTAATCGAAGATGAAGTTTACCCTTTTAGTGGTGAAACAGCTCAACCACATGAAACGATTATTAACATCTCCTCTTCAAATCAACCAGATGTTATTAAACTTACCTGTTCTCAGTGGGGCTCAGAGATAAGTGATGGCAATGGGTTTTTAACAACAAAAGAAATAAAAGAAGCGTTAGGAAAGAAATTTAGTTTCAACTAAATGAGATCGGAGAGCTAAAAAAAGCCAGATCAATGAGCTGGATTTTTTAATTTCTAATATAATTAAGAATCTACTTGAAGCGTTTGACACCAAACATCCCCAGAAGCAAACACGAAACAAAATACCGCTAAAAATAAACGAAAAGTTTGAAATAACTGCACCCTGACATCATAACTGGGTAGAGTAGATAACCTTCTTCATCTACGGCGACTTCTTGTCCTTCAAATACTAATGACATTATCTATTCCTAATGTGAATCCGGCACGACACCAACTTGTGGCATCTCTGCTAATCCTGTTTCACGAGCGTGTTCTTCAAAACCTTTGTTATGCCAGAAAAAAGCACCCGGCATTGTAGTAGGTATGACTAATACATAAAATAGCGCACGACCAATCAGTGCTGTGAGTAACATGACAACAGCTAATAGCGTTAATATAATCATTGCTACATCTACTTCAGGTAAGCCTATAAATAATACCGCAGCCAACACAATGCTAATGGCTAAACCAATGTTTCTTGCTTGATAGGTTTTGCCAAATTTAGTTCGTTGCACGTAATATGATGCAGCCCCTTCGCCACCCTGTTTTTGCATGTCTGCAGCGTGTCGCCAAAGACCGTAGGCTTCAATCAATAAACCAGAAAGTATCGACCACGCAACAATATCTATTAGCGCACTCGCCTCTAAGCCTTCAATCACTAACACACAACTATAAACATAGCCTATTAACAAACCACCTAACGCCAACATGTTGCCATAGAAGCTGGTCAATACTTGCCAGTGATTCCAAAATGGTCGCGCTTTAATTCGGTAAATACTGTGCATAAAGAATAAAGAAATAGGCCCCGTTATCACAGCAGCCCAACCAGTAATAGCAATTATTGACTCAACAACAGATACAGATAAACCAAGCCAATCTGTTAAGACAAAGGGAAAGGTAACTAAGATAGTATAAAGACCCAATAGATTATAAAACACCGCCAGACTAGCGACTTCTCGGCTTACCGGTGAATATCGTAAATTATAAAATGCGCGATAAAAATATTGTGGCTTACCTAAATGCATGGTCGAAATAAACAAGGCGTAAGTTTCAACGCCCAATAAGCCAAACAACAAAACCGTATAGGTTGTTGAATGTGCATTGGGTGCTAAATGCTCAAGACCAATCATAGGCCCCAAAAACAACAACAAGAACGCACCGACCACCATTTGCGAAATCAATGTAAATAAGACCAGTGGATCTTCACGTGAACGTAACTTACGTAAATTCCATTCTGTTTTGTGTCCATACTTCGGATCAACAACAGGCTTAAAGCTATCTTCATTATCATCACGATGATATTTCAGCACAGTGCTATCTACCCGAACCATGTCGCGCTGTAAGGTACGTGTTTGCTGAAAACGAATATTCGGATGCGTGATATCGGTACTTGGAAAACCAGGTATTTCTGTTCGCGCTTGGTTACGTCCTTCAGGGATATTTTCAATCACACCAAAGTCGAGCGCCTTACCTAAACACGCTGAGACACAAGCAGGCTTAAGACCCACTTCGAGTCTATCCACACACATATTACATTTACTGACTTGCCCTTTAACCGGATCAAGCTGAGGTGCATTGTATGGACAAACCCATGTGCAATAACCACAGCCAAAACAAATATCTGGATCTTGTAACACCGCGCCATATTCTGCAAATTTTGTATAGGCTCGGGTTGGGCAACCTTTTAAACATACCGGATCATCGCAATGGTTACATGCCATTGAAATATTTAAACGTTGGTAATCCGGGTATGTGCCCCCTTCAATAAAACCAACCGAACGGAATGCAATATGTGCCGGGTTGTCATTTTTTTCACTACACGCTGCTTCACAAGCATGACAGGCAATACAGTTATCTGCTGTAAAAAAGAAACCATGTTGTTTATAACGATTCGGATTGTCGCCAACTGCACCATCACCGTTAATATTCAGACTTTCACCATAAAGTGAATCGGACGATGTCACTGTATCAATCGGCGCGTCATAGCAGTTACGGTCTTTACTGATCGGATCATTCAGCAGTGCGTAATCGGGTTCATTGTCGCGTACTTTAAACATTGTAATACCTTAGAATTTCCGCATTTCCATGCTGAGTCGTGCCGCTGCTTCTTGATCTTCCATACGTTCAATACGAATTGCAGATTGTTTGTACGCAGGTTGGCGTGAGTGAGGATCAAGTAATCCAAGCGTGAGTCGGTTTGCACAATCAAAGAAATGGAATGGTAAAAACACCATACTCTTTGCTACACGATGTGTAGGTTGCGCCATCACAACCGCATCTGAACGACGTGATACTAAACGTACATATTCACCACGCCGAATCCCTAATTCACTTGCCAAATCAGGATTAATTTCAATAAAGGGAATCGGGCTGTATTTATTGTTGTCACCAATCTTGCCGGTCTTAGTGCGACCGTGCCAATGCTCAATCAAACGTCCCGTATTAAGCCAAATAGGAAATTTCTCATTGGGCACTTCGTTGTTGTCAATAAAAGGTAATGGAATTAATTTTGCCTTACCATCGGGATAACGAAAACTCGCTTCTTCCGTATATAAACGCTTGCCACCTTGTGGTGGTAGTTCACCCTTGTCAGCTTGTTCTTGTGTGTATGGCCATTGAACACCGCGTTGTTTTTCAATGAGCTCATGATCCATACCCGAAATATCGGCTAAACGACCTTTAGAAATTTCTCTCATTTCTTTAAAAATATCAGGCGCATTCTCCAAGAAAGTAACCTTACCCTCTTTATTAAAACGCTCGGCCATACGATTAAAGACCCACAAATCGGGTTTCGCTTGTCCTGGTGGTGTCGCTAATGGTTTTACTAAACTAATACGACGTTCTGTATTGGTCATGACTCCTTCTTTTTCAGCCCATGTTCCGGCTGGCAAAAACACATGAGCATACTGTGCACTTTCTGTGTCTTCATAACAATCTTGTACAACACAGAATTCCAATTTTTCCATCGCTTTACGAATACGTGCCGTATTTGGCAACGATGTTAATGGGTTGGTTGCAATCAACCAGAGCCCTTTAATTTGACCAGACTCAATTGCATGATAAATATCTGTTTGAAACATGCCACGTTTTTTAGGGAAAAACTCAGGATCAACATTCCAAAATTTTGCAATTTCTTCGCGGTCTTCTGCAGATTCTAAGTAACGATGATTTGGTAAACCTGAACAGGATGACCACTCACGGGTTCCCATGGCATTACACTGACCAGTAATAGAAAGACTGGTACCACCAGCTTTACCAATATTACCAGTAATTAACGCCAAATTATTAATTCCTACTACGCCATCTGAACCGTGAGTAGATTGGTTGATTCCCATCGTCCAAATTTGCATGGCTGATTCTGCTTTAGCAAAGATGCGCGCAACATGGCGAATTCTATCTTCATCAATACCACAAATTTTAGCTGCTGTGACGGGATCGTAGTTTGCCACTTCCGCTTTGAGTTCTTCAAAACCATTAGTATTTGCTTCAATGTAAGCCATATCCTGCAAATCTTCATCAATGATCACATGCATCAAGGCATTCATTAACACCACGTCAGTTCCAGGTGTCACCGGCAAATGCATATGCGCATTTTGAGCCAACATAGTAACCCGTGGATCAATAACGATGAGTGTGAAGTTCTTCTTTTCCTGTGCTTCTTTCATGCGCCAGTAAATAATCGGGTGTTGTTCAGGAAGATTTGAACCCCAAGCAATTAAACAATCCGTATGTTCAAAATCTTCATAACATCCAGGTGGGCCATCAGAGCCAAATGAACGCTTATAACCCGATACGGCCGACGCCATACACAAGGTGGTATTACCATCATAATTATTCGTACCGATCAAACCACGGGTTAGTTTACCCAGCGTATAAAATTCTTCGGTCAGCATTTGTCCGGTTGAAATAATCGCAAACGAATCACGGCCATACTTTTCCTGAATTCGTACGATCTCATCATGAGTTTTATCTAATGCCGAATTCCATGATGTATTTTGCCAAGGCTCATACCACTGCTCACGCATTTTAGGTTCTAAACCACGACCTGCTGAATCAAACAACTCATGTTCAAAAATACCTTTTAAACATAACTTACCGCGATTCACATCGGCATCGGCAACACCACGAGAAGCAACTGGTTTTCCGTCAGCATTCAAACCCACTTCAATAGAACAACCAGTAGAGCAATATCCACACGCGGCATACTTCCACTCAACCACACCTTTGTCAGCGATTTTAATTGGGTTCTTTTGTTTACGACCAAAAAGCATCTTTACTTACCTGACAGGCTAATCCTTATTAGGACGACCTTTATTCGGAGTTAAAGACAAAAAAATTGTTTCACCATCCATTTTAATTGGATAGCTTGCTGCACAACCTTCATCAGGCGCAACGGCATTACCGCTATCGAGCATAATTTTCCAATCATGTAATGGACAAGTAACACGATCACCATGCACGATACCTTGCGACAATGGCCCTTTTTTATGCGGGCATTCATCGCGAAGCGCAAACACTTCATCTTTTGCGGTACGAAAAACCGCAATATCACCATCAGGCGCATTCACAACACGTGCACCTAACTGCGGAATGTCACTTAAAGTTCCTACTTCAATCCATTCTTCACTCATTTTATATTTCTCGCCGTTGTGTGCTTACGCGTTAATGTTTTTCATTGCTTCGAATTCATGCTTTTCAGCGCCCTTAGCGCGCGCTTCCCATGGATCATCTTGTGCAAAGCTTTGTGAGAAGTGAAAACGTTCAGCCAATGCTTTACGGTTATCTTCATTATCGACAATATGATCTTTTACATACGTTAAACCAACACGCTCAATCCACGGCGCGGTACGTTCAAGGTAATGCGCTTCTTCACGATAGATCTGCATGAAGGCTGCTGCGTATTCAAGAACTTCTTCCGACGTTTTAACCGTGCAAAGGTAATCGGTAACACGGACTTTAATACCCCCGTTACCTCCTACATGTAATTCGTAACCCGAATCAACACATACAACACCTAAATCTTTAATTGTTGCTTCAGCACAGTTACGCGGACAACCCGATGCTGCCATTTTGTATTTATGTGGTGTCCATGAACCCCACGTCATTTTTTCTAAATCAATACCTAGCTGAGTTGAGTCCTGCGTACCAAAACGGCACCACTCTTTACCAACACAAGTCTTAACCGTACGCAGAGCCTTACCGTAAGCATGTCCAGATACCAATCCTGCTTTATTCAAGTCACCCCAAATTTCTGGCAATTCCTGTTTTGTTAGTCCATACAAACCAATTCGCTGACCACCGGTAACATGCACAGTTTTTACTTTGTATTTATCGGCTACATCTGCAATGGCTCGCAACTCGGTGGGTGTTGTACCTCCACCCCACATGCGAGGAATCACTGAGAACGTTGCATCTTTTTGAATATTGGCATGTGCACGTTCATTAATGAATCGTGATTGACTATCATCACTTTTCGCATCAGGGTACTGGCACATTACATAATAGTTCAATGCTGGGCGACACTTACCACAACCATCCGGTGTATCCCATTCGAGGAAGTCCATTACAACGCGGACTGATTTTAATTTATGATCCTTAATTGCTTTACGCGCTTCATCGTGCGTATGCTGCGTACAGCCACACATTGGTTTCAAGTGCGGTGCTACTGAATAATCACCGCCAACGGTATGCGCTAACAAACTTTCAACCAAGCCGGTACAAGAACCACAAGAGCTTGATGCTTTTGTATGAGCACGTACTTCTTCCAGTGTTAGCAGTTTATTAATATTAATTGAATTAACAATGTCGCCTTTAGTAACACCATTACAACCACAAATTTCAGCTGAGTCGGCCATCATGGCAATACGATTTTCATCACCATGACCAGAATCACCTAAGTGTGCTTGACCAAATAAAATCTTTTCGCGGAAATCAGCGATATCTGTTTCTTCACGCATCAAATCGAAGTACCAAGAGCCATCGATCGTGTCACCATACATGACTGCGCCTTTAACCTTGTTATCTTCGATCACTAATTTACGATAAACACCACGCGATGCATCTTGAAATACTAATTCTTCAGTCTTTTCATCGCCAATAAAATCACCCGCAGAAAACAAATCAATACCGGTTACTTTTAATTTGGTTGAGGTTACTGAACCTTCATACAATGCGATGCCATGTTGTACAAGATGATTAGCACATACTTTTGCCATTTCAAATAATGGCGCAACTAAACCATAAGTTTGACCTCGATGCTGTACACACTCACCCACCGAATAAACACGTGGATCAAATGTTTGCATGGTGTCATTGACAACAATACCGCGCTCACAATGAATACCGACTTTCTCAGCCAGTTCAATATTAGGGCGAATACCCACTGCCATGACAACAATGCTGGCGTCTATTTCGCGACCATCTTCAAGTACCACTTTTTCAACACGATCTTTACCGATAATTTCTTTGGTCGAGGCCGGCATTAAAATTTCCATGCCACGTTCTTCCAATGAAGTACGTAACATTTTGCCTGCGACTGAATCCATCTGACGTTCCATCAAGGTATCGACCAGATGCAGAACGGTCACTTTCATGCCCTGCTGCATTAAGCCATTCGCGGCTTCTAAACCAAGTAGACCACCACCTATCACTACGGCGTGTTTATGGTTCTTTGCAGCTTCAATCATCATGTCGACATCATGAATGTCACGGAAAGCAATTACGCCTTCAAGATCATGACCCAGTAAAGGAATAATAAATGGATTTGAGCCTGTCGCAATCAACAAACGATCGTATTCGTATTCTGAACCATCATCGATAATGACTTTGCGCGCTTTACGATTAATATCAACAACCGTTTTACCTTTGTGCAAGCTAATGTTGTTATCGACATACCATTGTTCGTCATTGATCATGATTTCATCAATGGTCTTATCACCTGCTAAAACAGGCGAGAGCATAATACGGTTATAGTTACCGTGTGGTTCAGCGCCAAACACAGTGATGTCATAGGCCTCAGCATCTAATTTGAGGATTTCCTCAACGGTGCGCATACCCGCCATACCGTTGCCAATGACAATTAATCTTTGCTTCATACCGTACTCCAGATTCAGATGGTTCATACTAAATTTGTTAGTTTTGCCGTTACATAAAGCAACTACCGTGCCAGTTATATTAGCAGTTACTGAAATAAACTTACATAACAAAAATATAATATAACCCACTGATTTAATAATATAAATACAACAGCACTCATATTTATCATTCTGACATTATCACACGAAAACTGTATTTTGCACCATTATGGTGCTTTTTAATGATATCATGCATCAATATAAGTCAATTGTAATATACGACTTTAATTCAGAGTCAGCTTTCATATCAAGCTATGAGTGAATATGTACTGATATACACGCATTTTAATGTATTCATTTCAAACATGGCACGGTGTTTGCTATAGAGAAAATTAGATTATTCTTCAGGAAAGTATTATGTCGAACGAAACAGGCTTCAACTTACTATCATTTTCAGGTCGCTATCGTATCTTGCACATGACCTGGTTCGCCTTCTTCATGACATTTGTCGTTTGGCTTGGTCTTGGCCCAATGATGCCCTATATTCAAGAAGCGCTTGGACTGACAAACCAACAAACCAAAGTCTTGTTGATCCTGAATGTTGCTATGACGATTCCATCACGCATCATTGTGGGTATGTTGGTCGACAAACTTGGGCCACGCATTATGTACACCGGTATTTTAGTCTTCGGTGGTGTAATCAGTATCGCCTTTGCCTGGGCGGATAATTATGAACAACTGGCTATTTTACGGTTCCTTTCTGGTTTTATCGGTGCGGGGTTTGTTGTTGGAATTCGTATGATTGGTGAATGGTTTCCTGCCAAGCAAACAGGTATTGCACAGGGTATATATGGTGGTTGGGGTAACTTTGGTGCGGCTGGTGCAGCCGGAACATTACCTTTTATTGCAGCAAGTATTGGTGATGCGAGTGGTTGGAGGGTTGCGCTAACAAGTGCCAGTCTCGTAGCTATCACTTACGGCATTATTTATTTCTTCAGCGTAACCGATACTCCCAAAGGTTCAACGTATTTCAAACCAAAGAAAACGGGCGCAATGGAGATCACAAGTGGAAAAGATCTCATCCTTTACATTTTAATGAATGTCCCTCTTTTCCTCGCCCTGGGTGTATTAACGTGGAAACTCTCACCAACAAACATGGGCCTTATAAGTACCGCAGCAAGTGATATTATTTATTTTGCCCTTCTTGCTCTGTTCGCAGTACAAGCATGGAAGATTTGGCACATTAATAGCCATGTAATCAAATCACCTGTGGCTAAATTACATCAATATAAATTTAAGCAAGTTGCTATTCTAGATTGGGCTTACCTTGTTACGTTTGGTACTGAACTTGCTGTTGTTTCAATGCTTGCCCTTTTTTATGTCGATTGGTTTGAGTTACCTAAAATAACAGCTGCCTTGCTTGCAGGCGTATATCCGTTTATCAATTTATTTGCGCGCCCGGGCGGCGGCTGGATCAGTGACAAAATTGGTCGCAAATTAACATTACTCATTGCCTTTTCAGGAATCACTGGAAGTTTCCTATTACTAGGTTTAGTTGATAAATCATGGTCAATATGGATGGTCGTTGGCTTAACCATTATTGGTGGCATCTTCTCTAAAGCAGGATCTGGTGCGGTATACGCCATGGTGCCTTTAGTTAAACGTAGAATGACTGGTCAAATTGCGGGCATGGTAGGTGCTTTTGGTAACGTAGGCGCGGTTATTTTCTTAACTGTAAATTCGTTGGTTGAATACGACCAATTCTTCTTCTTTATAGGGTTAGTAGCAGCCTTTGTTTTAGGGCTAATAATATTTTTCCTTGAAGAACCTCAGGGTTCTATAGCAGAAATCATGCCCGATGGCACGGTGCAAATGATTGATGTTAAATAATTCATTGTCATTCGCCAATGCTCAATGACACCGCTATACTCTAGGCTTCGCAGAGTATAAGAACAATGACAAGCAAACACGATAATGGTATTCAAGCAGGCCAACACAGCGACGCAGGACATAAGTCATGTAATGAAGATGCCTGTCGTATTGAAATACCTGAAGAACCACTACTCAGTTCAAAGGGGTTATGTCTCATAATTGCAGATGGCGTAAGTCGCAGTGAAGCAGGACAAGATGCTAGCGAAGCCTGTGTTAACGGTTTTATTTTAGATTATTACAGTACCCCCGATAGTTGGACAGTCAAAACCTCCGCGCAAAAAGTATTAGGTTCTTTAAATAATTGGCTCTATAGCCAAGGCAAACGTAGTTACGATTCAGCCGGCGCCATGTTAACGACGCTTAGTGCCTTCATCATCAAATCAGGAACGGCGTACTTATTCCATGTCGGTGATACACGTATTTATCGTTTACGTGATGGTGACTTGGAATGCCTGACCGAAGATCATAGTAGCTGGGGGGCTGGTGAGAAAACCTATCTAAGTCGAGCAATGGGTGCCGATGCACATGTTGATATTGATTACCGAAGTTTGCCTGTTGAAGTTGACGATATTTATATGTTGACGACTGATGGTGTACATGAATTTATTAGCAACATTGATTTACGCAACTGCCTTCAAGAAAACGCGAGCAACCCAGAACAAGCTGCTCACATTATTACTAAAAAAGCGTTAACAGCTGGAAGTAAAGATAATGTGACCTGCCAAATTATTCGTATTGATCAATTACCCAAACAAGATGAAGCCAGTTTCTTTCGGCAACTTTCAGATTTACCTTTTCCACCCTTTCTTGATGCAGGTATGACGCTGGACGGATATTTAATTACACGTGAAATTCATGCCAGTAACCGTACACAGATATATGTTGCTCAAGATACCAAAACTAATAGTCGCGTTATTATTAAAACCCCTTCCGTTAATTTTGAGGATGATCCTGCCTATATTGACCAATTCTTACATGAGGAGTGGGTAGGTAAACGCATTGATAATCCTCATGTATTAAAAATTGTTAATTCAGAACGCCGACGACGTTTTCTTTATTACGTCACCGAGTATATTGAAGGCGATACCTTAGAAACATGGATGATCGACAATCCTCGACCTTCTTACATTGGTGTACGAGACATAGCAGAACAAATAGCCAGTGGCTTGCGTGCTTTTCATCGCTTAGAGATGGTTCACCGCGATCTAAAACCAGCCAATATAGTTTTTGACAGTAATGGTCGACTCGTTATTATAGATTTTGGCTCTACAAAAATTGCAGGGGTTGATGAATCTGACGTACCTTTTGAACGCAACCCTATGCTTGGTACGATGAACTATGCCGCACCAGAATTTTTTGAGGGTTATACCGGTAGCAATCGCTCTGATGTTTACGCATTAGGTGTTATTTGTTATGAAATGTTAACAGGGCATTTACCCTATGGTGGTTCACTTTCACTCAGTAAGTTAAAACGCGTACGTTACACATCAATCAAACATTACAATCAGGAAGTCCCTGCCTGGGTTGATGCCGCTATACAAAAATCAGTTTCTCTTGATCCCGGTAAACGTTATGAACGCTTATCCGAATTCATTCATGATCTGGGAAAAGCCAATAGTGAATTCCTAACAAAACAACATGAGCCCCTCATGCAACGCAACCCACTCGGTTTCTGGCGTGGGTTATCTACAATATTATTTATTTTTATTTTAGTGCTTATTTATTTTCTCATTCAAAAATAATCCATCAACTGGCTGCATTTATTTGTTCAATAGTATTTAAGTTTTGTAATGCATTTGAGCAATCTGAAAAATCTGCGATATCATAACCAGCAGATTCGATCCAATCCATTAACCTCAACTTTCCCTGAGTTAATCGGTTTTCAATATCCGACCATACAGAACGATGCAAAAGACAAATGACTGGATGCAAGCGTTTTCCATCAGAGGCTACCACAATGGGATTATTACCCGTTGCTGCACGAATAAAACGATTAATCACATCGTTGGGGATAAAGGGGCTATCACAAGGAACACAAAGCAAAAATGAACTACCCATAACTGAAAAAGCAGCATCAATCCCTGCCAACGGACCTTGAAAACCTTGAATACGATCTGAAATAACAGGAAAACCAAAAGAAGTGTAAGTGTCGATATTACGATTTGCGACAATCACGATATCTTGTGTCTGTACAGCTAAACTATCAATCACATGTTCAACGAGCTTCTTGCCTGAAAAGTCTATCAGACCTTTATCCTGTTCATCAACACGTCGCCCCTGCCCGCCGGCAAGCACAACGACGGTGATATCTTCTTTAACAGGGCTAATAATCACGAAAAAAGTTCAGAAAAATCTAACCAATTAAGCACCGTGCCTTTTTCAAAGCTTGTGTTCTCGGGGATTTCAATCAGTCCTTGAGCCCATGTTGTTGAGGTCAGCACACCGGAACTATGTGATGAATACGTTACAGCATGTTGTTGCCCGTTCTCATCAACTATCAATTGACCACGAACAAATTCTCGTCGAGGTCCTTTACGGGGCCAATCAAAACCAGCAATAACCTGCATTTTTCTCGGCAACACTTCACTACAGCCTTGCATAGTGCGAATAACGCCACGAGCAAATAAACAAAATGTCACGAATACTGAAACAGGGTTGCCCGGTAAGCCAATAAAAGGGGTTTTATCGACTTCACCAAATGCAACCGGCTTACCGGGCTTCATGGCAACCCGCCACATTTCTACGTGGCCAAGTTTATCGATTGCCAGCTTAATGTAATCTTCTTCACCAACGGATACGCCACCCGTGGTCATAATTAAGTCTGCTTGCTCTGCCGCTTTTTTCATTGCTTTAACCGTTGCATCCAGATCATCTTTTATACAGCCTAAATCAATAACCTCACAACCAAGTTTCTGTAGCAAACCCGTCAAGGTATAACGATTTGAATTATATATTTTACCTGGCTCAACCGGTTCGCCAGGCATTAATAATTCATCACCTGTTGAAAAAATGGCGACTGTTATTTTTTGATACACTATGACTTCAGCAATACCAACAGACGCAATTAAACCTAAATCTTGTGGGCGTAACTTCTGCCCGATGGCCATCACTTTACTACCTTCAATAATGTCTTCGCCTACTCGACGAATATGATCACCCTTTTTAACTTTACCGCTGATAACAACGTTATCTTCTTGTTGCTGACACTGTTCTTGCATAATAACGGTATCAGCACCTTCGGGAACAGGCGCGCCCGTGAAAATTCGTGCAGCTGTCCCCGCTTCTAACTTATCACCTACATAGCCTGCCGCAATGCGTTGTGAAATAGTTAATATTGTTTCACCATTCGAATTAAGATCTGAAAATCGTGTAACGTAACCATCCATTGCCGAGTTATCTAATGGCGGTACATTCAAGGTCGATTTAATTGGCTCAGCAAGAACGCGATCTAACGCATCTAATGTACTCACTGTTTCTGTTAATGTAGTTACATGAGCACGTTTGAGAAGAAACTCAATCGCCTCATCGGTTGTTAACATTTTCTCTGCGGGGTTGTAACAACAATCATTCATGATAGAAAACCCTTAAACTTCTTTTATACGCGGCATAATTTCAATAAAATTACAGGGACCATGACTGACATCAAATTGATCTTTTAGAATTTTATCCCAAGCGGTCATGCAGGCACCAGTTGATCCGGGTAAACAAAAAATCAGTGTATCATTAGACAAACCCGCAATCGCGCGTGATTGAATCGTTGAAGTTTTGATTTCATCAAACGACACCATACGAAAAATTTCACCAAAACCTGGTAACTCTTTATCAAACAGTGGTGAAATCGCTTCCGGTGTGACATCGCGACCCGTTATCCCCGTCCCACCCGTCATCAAAACAATTTGCACGTTATCATCAGCCACCCAATTTGCTACTTTGGCTCGCAATAAATATTTGTCATCTTTTAAAATTACTTTTTCAACGAGCTGATGACCCGCCTTCGTTAACCGTTCAACTAGCGTCTTACCTGATTTATCAGTTTCTTCTGTACGAGTATCGGATACCGTTAAGACGGCAATCTTTAAAGAAGGATTCATGTTAGTCAATTGTTTGCACCTTTTAAGATAGTTTTTTAATAATTCCAAATTGGTCGGGGCGAGAGGATTCGAACCTCCGACCTCCGCAACCCCATTGCGGCGCGCTACCAGGCTGCGCTACGCCCCGAAAACTGGAACCATTAACAGGTTGCGATCTTGCCACAGAAACCCGTCTAGAAGGAAATTAAACTTGAATGGAACTGAAGGTCGATCAGGCTTTCAAGATTTGCAGTACTTCTTCAAGTTCAGTGCGAACTTGACGAATAATCTGCTGGCTCTGGGTTGAATCATCTTTTGATTCACTACCTGAAAGTTTTTGGCGTGCTCCGCCGATAGTAAAACCATGTTCATATAACAAGCTACGGATCTGACGGATCATGATCACGTCTTGACGCTGGTAGTAACGACGATTACCTCGACGCTTAACCGGCTTTAATTGTGGAAATTCTTGTTCCCAATAACGCAAAACATGTGGCTTAACCGCACACAACTCACTCACTTCACCAATCGTGAAGTAGCGTTTGCCCGGGATGACCGGTAGTTCGTCGTTATTACTCGGCTCCAGCATATGCTTCTACTCGAATTTTAAGTTTTTGACCTGGGCGGAATGTCACCACTCGACGTGCGGTGATAGGAATTTCCTCACCGGTCTTAGGGTTACGCCCTGGGCGTTCATTTTTATCGCGTAAATCGAAGTTACCAAAGCCAGATAGCTTGACCTGATGGCCAATCTCTAGCGCAGCTCGAATCTCCTCAAAAAACTGCTCAACGATTTCTTTCGCTTCGCGTTTATTCAGTCCCAGCTCTTCGAATAGTCGCTCGGCCATTTCTGCTTTTGTCAGCGCCATATCCCGTCTCTTTACTCTCTTAAGTTTGCACTACAATCGGTACTCAGCGCTTTTAGAACATTGTCCATTACGCCCTCTACATCCTCTTCTGTAAGAGTGCGTGAAGAAGCCTGTAAGGTCAAGCCCAAAGCGAGACTTTTTCGCCCTGAATCAATACCTTTGCCACTATACACGTCAAACAACTCGAGGTTTATGAGGTACTTTCCTGCGGCATTGGTTATACATTCACGTACTCTGTGTGCCGTTATAGCCGTATCGACAATAATCGCTATATCACGCCTAATTGACGGATACTTGGATACTGCTCTCAGCTGCGGAATACTCCCCTTTTGCAAGCTATTTAGCTGCAGTTCACAGCAGATAACCCCATTTGGCAACCCCATTTCATGCGCCAAAGCAGGATGCAATGCCCCAATCCAGCCAATTTCATCATCATTTCGAGTGATTTTAGCGGTTTGACCTGGATGTAAAACCGGATTCTCAGCAGCGATAAATTCTACACCATCAAGATTTCCAGCCATTTCCAACAAAGCCTCAATATCTGCCTTCATATCATAGTAATCAAATGATCTTTTTTCCACATCCCAATGCAAATTAGTGACATTTCCTGAAACGGCAAAAGATAGCGTTTTTTCTTCATTTATTTCAGTACCTTGAAGAAGATACTTAACACCACACTCGAAGATTTGAACACGTTCTTGCTGACGATTTAAATTATATTTTACGGTTTCGAGCAATCCTGGCAGTAAACTAGTGCGCATTACTGACATATCTGACGCCAAAGGGTTTGTCAGTGCAACCGCAGATTGTGATGGGCTAAAGCGCTTTTGCAGCGCAGGATCGATGAAACTGTAGGTCACTACTTCCTGATATCCGCGATCCACCAGGCGTTGACGGATGCGACGTAATGAAATAGTTGATTCATCAAGCGCCGACATCCCTAAATGAGACTTTGCTGCCGTCGCAGGTATGTTGTCATAACCAATAATACGACCAATTTCTTCAATTAAATCGACTTCCAGTGCAATATCAAAACGGAATGAAGGTGGTGTGACCATCCAGATCCCTTCTCCCTGCTCCTCAATACGCATACCAAGACGGGTTAATATCTCTGGCACACTGCTGGAATCTATCTCAAGGCCTAACACACGGCTAATACGGCCAGCACGCAGCTTAATTGCCTTGCGAACTGGCAAGTTAGCCTTACTGGCCACTTCAACCACGGGGCACGCTTCACCACCGACAATATCTAATAGCAGACTTGTGGCACGTTCAATTGCGGTTACTTGTATCGCAGGATCCACACCACGTTCAAAACGGTGCGAGGAATCAGTATGCAAACCATAGCTACGAGCACGACCAGCGATACTCAGTGGCGCAAAGAAAGCACTTTCCAAGAACAGGTGTTTACTGTCTGTTGTCACGCCACTTTTTTCACCGCCCATAATACCGGCGATAGCTAGCGGCCCTTTCACATCAGCAATGATGAGTGTCTCTGGCGTTAAATCCACCCGATTACCATCAAGCAACGTTAAAGATTCATTCCTCATCGCATGGCGCACCCAGATACCACCGTGCAATGTATCCATGTCAAAAGCATGCATCGGTTGCCCTAACTCCAACAAAACATAGTTGGTAACATCTACGACTGGATTAATAGAACGTAAACCACTGCGACGTAAACGCTCTTGCATCCACAATGGTGTTTGTTGTGTCATATCCACATTGCGGATAACACGACCGGCGTAACGAGGACAGGCTTCCCTAGCTTGAACTGCAACCGCCAGAGTTTCATCCGAGCTTGGCTTCACAGCGGTTGTATCAGGTAAGTTTGTATCCATATTGAACAACACACCTGTTTCACGTGCGAGTCCAATCATACCCAAACAATCACCACGGTTAGGTGTGATACCTAACTCTATACTGACATCATTCAAATTCAGATAGTCACGAATATCCATACCCGGTTCAGCATCGCTCGCTAACGGCATTAAGCCATCTGCTTGTTCCGCTAAACCTAATTCAACGGCACTACACAACATGCCGAAAGAAACTTCACCACGAAGCTTACCTTTTTTAATTTTCAGTCCACCGGGTAACTTGGCTCCGACTAATGCAGTTGGCACTCGCATGTCAACCGCCACATTCGATGCACCACAGACAATTTGTAAAGGTTCTGATTCACCCACGTTAACGGTACAAACTTTTAGCTTGTCAGCATCAGGATGTTTATCAACGGTAAGTACTTCGCCAACAACAACTTTACTGAATTCACCCGCAACAGGCTCAATCGCATCCACTTCCAGTCCAGCCATTGTTAGGCGGTGTCCTAGTTCCTCGGTTGATACGTCTGGGTTAACCCATTCACGTAACCATTGTTCACTAAATATCATTTTTCTAAATCCTTTCTACACAATGGTTATTTGAATTGCTGCAGAATGCGCAAATCATTTTCGAATAGTTGACGTAAATCAGTGACGCCATAACGCAACATGGTTAAACGCTCAACACCTAAACCAAATGCAAGTCCCGTATATTTTTCACTGTCTATACCAACCGACTCTAAAACTTTCGGGTGCATCATTCCGCAACCCAATACTTCTAACCAACCGGTATGACTACAAATACGACAACCTTCACCACCACAACTGACACATTCAATATCTACTTCGGCTGAAGGTTCAGTAAAAGGAAAATAAGAAGGTCGGTAACGGAGTGATAATTCTTTTTCAAAGAACTTCTGCATGAAGTCCATTAGCAAACCTTTTAGATCAGCAAAGCTGACATTTTCATCAACAATAAAACCTTCAAATTGATGAAACATCGGTGTGTGCGTTAAATCAGAGTCACAACGATAAACGCGTCCTGGGGCAATTGCCTTAAACGGTGGCTTGCGGTTTTCCATGTAACGAATTTGTACCGTTGATGTATGGGTCCGCAACAATAATTTTTCGTCGCCTTCAGTTTCAACATCAACGTAAAAAGTATCGTGCATCGCACGTGCAGGATGATGTGCTGGAATATTCAGTGCTTCAAAATTATGATAGTCATCTTCAATTTCACGACCTGATGCGACATCAAAACCCATTTGCGAAAACAAATCTTCAATGCGCTCTAATACGCGTGTAACAGGATGCAAACCACCACTGCTGGTACCGCGCCCTGGCAAAGTAACGTCAATCGTTTCTTCAGCAAGCTGCGCTTCTAATGCGATACTTTCAAGTAAGGTTTTACGCTGCTCTATGGCTTCCTGAACTAAATCTTTTACCGCATTAATTTTTTGACCTGCTTCGCGACGTTGATCACCCGGCAGTTTACCTAGCTGTTTCATCAACGCGGTCAAACTGCCCTTTTTACCTAAGTACTGGACGCGCACACTATCCAGTGCTTGTAGATCATCGGCATCGGCAATTGCTTGTTGGGCATCAGTCGTTAATTGTTCGAGTTCTGACATAATTTTTTATCAAACCTTAATAACGTTAGCGAATAACATTCATTATTCACTGACATAAAAAAACAGGGGAAAGACATCTCGCCTTTCCCCTGTTGATACTTCAATACTGCTTTTATGCTTTAAATCTTACAGGGCGGCTTTAGCCTGATCTGCGAGTGATGCAAACGCTGTTTTATCACATACGGCGATGTCAGCAAGAACTTTGCGATCAATCTCAATCTCGGCCTTTTTCAGACCGTGCATAAACACGCTGTATGACAAATCACACTCACGTGCGGCAGCGTTAATACGTGCAATCCACAATGCGCGGAACTGACGTTTACGTTGACGTCTGTCACGGTAAGCATATTGACCTGCTTTGGTGACAGCTTGAACTGCTACACGATATACGTTTTTACGACGACCACTGTAGCCCTTAGCTTGATCAATGATCTTCTTATGTTTTGCGTGGGCGATTGTGCCACGTTTTACTCTAGCCATGTCTTAATCTCCTTACGCGTACGGCAACATACGACGGATTAATGGTGCATCCGCAGCGTGTGTCATTTCAGTTGTGCGCAGGTGACGCTTGCGCTTAGTGCTTTTCTTAGTAAGGATGTGGCGATGGTGAGCCTGGCTACGCTTGAAACCACCCGAGGCGGTTTTCTTGAAGCGCTTAGCAGCACCACGATGAGTTTTCATCTTAGGCATTTCTATAACTCCGATTAGTCTAAACTAACTACACATTTTTCATTGCTGTACAAATCTTTGTACAACATCATTACTACAACACACATTTATAACTGACAATCTCAACAGACTACGTTGGACAGTCAGTAGTGCATCACTTCTTTTTAGGCCCGATTAACATCACCATTTGGCGACCTTCCATTTTAGGGAACTGTTCAACTGAACCCCACTCCAGTAAGTCTTCCTCAACACGCTTTAATAAATCGCGTCCGAGATTTTGGTGTGCCATTTCACGACCACGGAACCGTAAAGTTACCTTGGTCTTATCGCCGCCTTCGAGGAAACGTTTCAGGTTGCGTAATTTGACCTGATAGTCTCCCTCTTCAGTCCCAGGCCGGAATTTTATTTCCTTGGTCTGGGTCTGTTTTTGCTTCTTACGAGACGCCTGATTCTTTTTACTATTTTCAAATCTGAATTTACCGTAATCCATGATTCGACAAACAGGCGGTTCTGCATTTGGAACAATCTCTACGAGATCAAGGCTGACTTCTTTAGCCTTGGCCAACGCGTCCTCTATCTTAACAATACCTACTTGTTCACCTTCAGCATCAATCAACCGAACTTCCGGTATAACAATGTCCGTATTCAGGCGCGTCTTCTTATCTGTAGCGATACTTCAATCCTCCAAAGCAGAGCAACCGCGGCTCGCGTTATCATTGGCAAGGTGCTCGAGAAAGGCGTCTATTGACATACTTCCCAGATCCTCACCGCCACGCGTGCGTACGGCCACTTCATTAGTTTCAACTTCACGATCCCCGATCACAAGAACATACGGAACTCGTTGAATTGTGTGCTCGCGGATTTTAAAGCCGATCTTCTCATTTCTCAAGTCCGAAATGACCCTGATCCCCTGTTTTCTCAGTATTTTTTCAACTTTTTTCACATATTCGGCCTGTTTGTCCGTAATATTGGCAATTACGACCTGAATCGGTGCCAACCAAAGTGGAAATGCGCCAGCATGATGTTCGATCAAAATCCCGATAAATCGTTCCAATGAACCCAAAATCGCTCGATGTAACATGACCGGAACTTGCTTATCTCCATCCTCACTAACGTAGGTTGCATCCAAACGCCCCGGCATTGAGAAGTCGACTTGAATGGTGCCGCACTGCCAAACTCGATCTAGACAATCCTTTAATGAGAATTCAATCTTGGGACCATAGAACGCACCTTCACCTG
>CAZIWG010000033.1:0-5445 GCA_964542925.1 uncultured Granulosicoccaceae bacterium
TGAGAATTTTATTAGAAGAATAGTTATTTATTAGAAGAAAAAAAACGGCACCCGTCTGGATGCCGCATGGATGGTGGGCCGTGGGCGATTTGAACGCCCGACCATCGGATTAAAAGTCCGGTGCTCTACCAGCTGAGCTAACGGCCCAAAAACGAAGTCGGCATGATACCGGAGTCAGGCAGAATAACAAGCCCTCATCACAGTTTTATGCTTATAGCGCCTCGAGTTTACGCATGCCAGAAGGCAGCATCTTGAAGTCAACCAGGCTTGAAAGGAATGCTTTCATAAAGGTCGCTTCTTCTTCATAGCACATCTTGTAGTACTGAACCTTCATGGTGATCGCGCTACCGAAGATAATACCGGCTAAAGCGATGAATGAACCCAGTGCTAACGTTGATACACCTGTAATACCTTGACCAATCGTACAACCTAGCGCTAGAACGCCGCCAAAGCCCATCAGCGTGGCGCCAAATACATGGTTAAGGAAATCCTTGGCATCAACGAACCACTCAATACGGAAGCTACGAGTCAACACAGACCAGATAAAGGATCCAGAGATAACCCCAAACAAAGCCATAATGCCAAAAGTCAGTGCTGAATACTGAAAACCGCCCGTCGCATAACCAAGCGACTGCCCCATTGGGTTAATAAAGGTAAATGATTGCACACTCCAGGCGGCGGCCGTGGCTGGACGACCTTCTGGGTCATCCATGATGAAATCCCAACCTTCAACGACAGCACGTAAGCTACTATTTTCACCATCAATGCTGACACCCATCTTCGCTGTCACATACCACGCTGCGAGTACCGCTGCACCAACAACCAATCCGCCAAGAACATTATCAAAGCTGTTACGAAAATCTGCTGATTTAATGGTGTAGAAGAGCAGGAAAATACCCAAACCACCACCGATGTACATACGCATATCGTCTGCACCTTCTTTGCCACCAATCATTGAACCTAGATCCTGTGGGCCCGATAATGAAATGGCCAGATCACGTAATGGCAAACCATTGATGAAGAGAACTGACATTAATGTTTTATCAGAACCGGGGAATGGATTAACCATGTAATAGGCAATCACACCAATGACCCACAATACAAAAATAGATTTCAGGTTACCGCCGCCTATACGAATCAGGGTCTTGTTACCGCAACCACTGCCGAAGGTCATGCCAATACCAAACAAAATACCGCCTAAAAGGTTTTCAGCCCAAACAAAGTTACTAGCACGATAAGGAGGGAAACTACCATCGACAGTCGCTGTGCCAGTGGCCTCTAAGATAGTGACGCCAAGCATGGCAATAGCGATAGCAAAAAACCACGCTCGCATTCGCCCTGTGTCACCAATATTAACAAGATCTGACACCGCGCCCATGGTACAGAAATTGGTTTTAGTCACCACCATGCCCATCACTAGCGCAATAGCAAAGGTCGCCCATAAAAATGCCGACTGTGCCGACGCAAAATCTTCAAATAACATATTCCACTCCCGATGAAAAAAGCCCGCTATGCTGCGGAATTGGGAAGCATTGTAGCGTGTAGCCTACAAATTGTCACTAAAATGGGGGTTTTTCTATAGTAAACAGAGGCTTACTTATAAATGGTCGGATCTGGAACATTGCAAGATGCAAAGCCTTCAGCGCGCAATCGGCAAGAATCACACACACCACAGGCTCGACCTTTAATATCAGCATCATAACAGGACACGGTTTGCCCATAGTCGACATCGAGTTCCATGCCCTTACGAATAATATCGGCTTTGGTCATTTTGATAAGGGGTGCATGTATATGCCAAGCAGATCCTTCTACACCGGCTTTTGTTGCCAAATTAGCTAGCTTTTCGAATTCAGCTATAAATTCAGGCCGACAATCCGGGTAACCAGAATAGTCCACTGCATTCACGCCGATAAAGATGTCCTGCGCACCCAACACTTCAGCCCAGCCCAGTGCTAACGATAGAAACACCGTGTTGCGAGCAGGGACATAAGTGACTGGAATTGTATCTGTCTCAATACCATCAATAGGGATATCGATAGATGATTCAGTGAGTGCTGAACCACCAATATCACCTAATCCGAGATGAATCGTTTTATGCTCAGCGACACCGATTGAGTCTGAAACACGTTCAGCCGCCTCAAGTTCTGACACATGTCGCTGACCATAATTGAAACTTAATGCAAAGCAGCTGTAGCCTTCCCTTCTGGCAATCGCCAGTGTGGTAGCTGAATCAAGCCCACCTGAAACAAGAACAACAGCACGAGGTTTTTGTTTAACGTCATTCATAAAAATAATTAGACAGGATTAACATCCCGGTTTGTCACCCCAAAGTAATTTATGCAGCTGAACCTGCATACGTACAT
The DNA here is from genome assembly GCA_964542925.1 of uncultured Granulosicoccaceae bacterium. Lineage (GTDB taxonomy): Bacteria > Pseudomonadota > Gammaproteobacteria > AKS1 > AKS1 > Sulfuriflexus. The sequence continues at coordinate 2,364 of CAZIWG010000033.1, forward strand.
TCAAATGGTCTTCTAATACCCAATCGGCTAGTTGAGTTGGCTCTAATTCTGAAAATACCGGTGAGAACAACACCTCACAACGTGATGTTAAATCATATTTTTGTAACTGTTCACAAGCCCAATCAAAATCATCACGATCACTGAGCACAAACTTAACTTGATCTTGTTCACTTAATAACTCGATATTGCTGTAAAGATTTTTTTCCATTTCACCGGAAGAAGGCGTTTTGAGATCCATGACTTTAACAACACGCTGATCAACACTGCTGACATCGATCGAACCACTGGTTTCTAATGAGACCTGATAATCAGCATCACAAAGTTGTGTGAGTAATTCAAAACAGGCTTTCTGCGCTAACGGTTCACCGCCTGTGACACAAACGGTTTTGCAATTAAGAGCTTCAATTTGAGCAATAACTTCTACTAGTTCAAACCACTGTCCACCCTGAAAGGCATAGGCCGTATCGCAATAGCCACAACGCAGTGGGCAACCGGTCAGGCGCACAAACACAGTAGGAAGCCCAACCGTGTTGGACTCCCCCTGGAGAGAATAAAATATTTCAGTGATGCGCAGACGACTCATAGAAAAAGAAAAGGCGGCTAAACTTAGAGCCCTTCAGCGATCATTCTCTTGCGGCGTTTTTCTGCTAGATTGGCTGCGGTACTATGTGGAAAACGTGTTGTCACTGCCGTTAATAATTCGCGTGCTTTAACGTAATCTTTTAATTCATAGTAACAATAGGCTTGCTTCAACAATGCATCAGCATGCTTGGTGCTATTAGGGTAGTTATTTAACACTTTATCAAACTCAATAATGGCTTGCTTAAACGCCCGTGTCACATAACTGATTTCACCCAACCAATATTGCGCATTATCTGCATAACTACTATCAGGGTATTTCTTTAAGAAGTCTTTAAAGCGGCTGGTTGCCGGTGCGTAACGACCTTCTTTAAGTAATTTAAATGCCGCTCGATACGCGTCTTCTGCCGCAGCAGGGTTTGCGGTTACAGTTGTAGCCGGTTGTGTTTTAGTGTTTGCAGGTGTTGCCGTGGGTGTCGATGGCACAACTACAACTGGCGGTTTAGCAACCACACCCGATTCAAGTTGACGCAAACGACGATCAATATCCAAATAAAGATCGCGTTGGCGTTGCTTCAAACCTTTAATTGTATTGGTTTGAACTTCCACCTCTCCACGTAGCTGCTGCACTTCCTGTTGCAATGTTTCAAGGCGCAGGTACATATCAACAAGCCCCTGCCCTTCAACCAATTTTTCCAATCGCTGTAAGCGTTGGTCAATGGTATTTTCTGCTGCGTGTACTGGCGCAATGATGAAAGCGCTAGCTAGCAATAAAGGTGCTACGTAGTTAAGAGTAAGTTTCTTCATTTTTATCAGTTCTACCGAGTTTTATAAGTAATTTCAACACGTCGATTTTGTTGCCATGCATCTTCATCATGACCAATCGCTACCGGGTTTTCTTCCCCATAACTGACTGTCTGTAATTGTGACGCAACAGCTCCTTGGAATAATAACAGCTGACGCACTGCTTTGGCACGCTTCTCTCCTAGGGCAATATTGTATTCTCGGCTGCCACGCTCATCAGTGTGCCCTTCCAGCACAACCGAAGCAGAACTATGCTGGCTTAAGTACTCTGCATGGGCTTGTATGGTTGCACGATCTTCATTGCGAATCGAGGCACTATCAAATTCAAAGTAAATAACGCGAGATGATAAAATACTTTGTGGGTTATCTAAAGGATGCCCTTGAAACGCGGCGGCTGCCTGCGCGCCACTGGTGGTCGCACCATCACTGCCTTCACCCCCAACAATCTGGCTACCATCTGCTTGTGTGCCACGATCTTCAACCACCACGTCGCCACCATCCTGACCGCCTAAGGTTTCACAGCCCGTCAATAGCACTGCGGGTAAAAGTATCGCTGCTAATAATAATTTGTGATTCATCTTTAAGCTCCTTAATAAAAGATTATTTGTCATCGCGACAAGGGTGACCACGCAGGTTCCCTGACATCACCTTGTTGAACTTCTATGCGTTGATGAACACGTCCATCAACCGATACGGCGGCTAATACGCCACGGTTATTCCTGTTGGTTGCATAAATAATCATACTACCATTGGGTGCAAAACTCGGCGATTCGTCTAAACGCGAATCGGTGAGCACCTGAAGCGTGTTATTAGCTAAATCTAACACTCCAATTTGGAATCGTCCTCGATTACCATGCACCATCGCCAATAATTTTCCATCCGGAGAAAATGCTGCGCGTGCGTTGTAATCCCCTTCAAAGGTTAAACGTTTCGGTCTAGATGCAGGTTTATGATGTGCCAGACGAATTTGATACAACTGCGCTTTACCACCGCGATCTGAGGTAAACACCAACTGTTTTCCATCTGGCGAAAATGTTGCCTCAGTATCAATAGCAGCATGTTTGGTCAGCTGAGTTAGCTGTTTAGTCGCTAACTCAAATAAATAGATTTCAGGGTTACCACTTTTCGACAAGGTCATCGCCAAATACCTTCCATCAGGCGACCAAACCGGCGCACCATTTAATCCTGGAAAATCCGTTATCATTTGACGCTGGCCGCTGGCACTAAAGACTTGTTGAACGAAAATTTGCGGGCGGCTCGCCTCAAAACTCACATAAGCAAGCTGTTGCCCATCTGGCGACCATGATGGTGACATAAGCGGTTTAGATGATTCCAAAATAGTTTGTTCATTAAAACCATCTGAATCAGCAATGTTTAAACGAAACTGACGTTTATTATTCAGCCCTGTTAATGCGGTGACATAAGCGATACTTGTATCAAATGCACCGCGTTGACCGGTTAATTTTTCATAGACAATATCACTAATACGATGTGCCATTCTACGTGTATCACCCACAACAAAGGGATAACGAATACCCGTTAATTGTTCGCCCTTAAACACATCGAACAACTGAAATTGCACTTCGTAATTCATTGCACTGGTTTGGCGAACGCGTCCAACTAATAAATAGTCCATGTTCACCAATCGCCAATCACCAAATCGAACCGTACCACCATCATGTGGGCTGCCAATAGGCTT
>CAZIWG010000033.1:5545-27047 GCA_964542925.1 uncultured Granulosicoccaceae bacterium
CTGACATCGATCACCTCACCACCGGGTATTAATCTCACGGCGACAATGGTGATTAACGACTTAAAACCAGGTTGCTTAATCCAATACCGTTGTATTTTCTGGCGAATCAATACCTGATATTTATCAATCTCACGCTGAGCTATTTCATCTGCTTCCGCTTGTTCTTCTGCCGCTAATTGCGCTGCCAATTCTTTTTGCCGCTGTTTCTTTTCAGCTTCACGCTTCTTCTTCGCTAATACCTGTTTCTTTTTAATCGCATCTTGCTGTTTCTTCTTTTTAGCTAACCACGCTTTCTCAGCCTTGCGTTTTTTTTCTGCCGCTTTACGCTTTTTATCAGCAACCTTACGTTTTTTGTCTTCTGCTGCCTGCTTTTTCTTTAAGGCTTTTTGCTGTTTTTTCAGCTTTGCTACATTTGCTTGTTCTTTTTTACGCTTTTTCTCTTCCGCTTTACGTTTTTTCTTTAAATTTGCTAAACGTTTTTCTTCTGCTATCCGTTTTTTCTTTAGCTTTTTCTCTTCGCGCTTGAGTTTAGCAACACGATCTTTTTCTTTATTGCGTTTGCGTTCATCTGCACGCTTTAACTTATCTAACTCTGCTTTAACTTTGCTCGCATCCACTACCACCGCTTTAACAATATTTGCTGTGTTCACTTTTAATTGCGGCTGAGGCGCCCAATCAAAACTGGCGACCAACAAAAACAACAGCAAGGCATGAACTGCCAGCGAGAATATAATCGCCGAAATATTATTTCGTATTATTGATCCCATATTATTCTCAGTGCGGCAGCTCAGTCAGCAACCCAACACTTGGGGCACCGGCTTTTTGTATTAATGCCATCGCCACAACTACTTTGCCGTAACTGACTTCTGCATCGCCACGCACTAATACCGGCGTTCCTGGCTTATACTGCATCACCGCGGCAACCCGTTGCACCAATAATTCATGATTAATTGGTTTATCTTGATCGTCTCCAATACTAACGTAGTAATTACCATCAATATCGACGGTCACAATCAAGGGTTCCTTATTCAGATCAGGAACAGGTTGCGATGATGCCTGCGGCAATTCTACCGCAACACCCTGCGTCAACAGTGGCGTTGTCACCATGAAGATCACTAACAACACCAACATCACGTCGATATAAGGCACGACATTAATCTCGCTCATGGGTTTCTTGCGTATGCGTTTACGTCGTATCATTAGACTTAATCGTGTGCTTGTCGTTGCAATATGGTTGAAAATTCTTCAGCAAAAGCTTCATAACGACTTTCCAAGCGTTCCACATCATTCGATAAGCGGTTATAAGCAATCACAGCAGGAATCGCCGCGAATAAACCCATAGCCGTGGCAACCAATGCTTCAGCAATACCGGGAGCAACACTCGCTAATGTCGCTTGTTGCGCGTTACCCAATGAGCGAAATGAATTCATAATTCCCCAAACGGTGCCAAACAAACCTACATAAGGGCTAGTTGAACCAACGGTCGCCAGAAACGGTAAATTATTATCTAACTCATCAATTTCACGACCCAGTGCAACGCGCATGGTTCTTTGTGCGCCTTCTAATACAAATTGTGGATCAATCTTGCCCTGTTTCCGTAAACGAACATACTCACGAAAGCCTGACTCAAAGATGGCCGCCATCCCGTGTGCATTGTGTTTACCCATACCAATTTGTTCATAAAGTTCACTGAGCTTGTTGCCTGACCAAAATCGAGACTCAAATTCATCGGCTGCCTTACGAGCCGCTTTAATATCAAGGTATTTCCGCGCGATCATCGCCCACGAAGTAATTGACACAACTAACAGCAGTAACATGACTAACTGCACCACTGGACTTGCACCAGCCACCATATGATAAAGACTTAAATCAGCTTCCAAAATATCACCTTTGTTGTGATGTTTATTTTAAACCCTGCAACATTGCTGCCGGTATCGCACGCGGTTTCCATTTTTCAGCGTCAATACTGACAATTTGTATCTCTGCTTCGCACAATACGTCGGTTTCTCCTACACGACGGATCACTTGCTTGAATGTTAAGTTGGTGCGCGCAACCTTCTCAACAGATGAAACCACGTCTAGTTCATCATTAAAACGTGCCGGCTGGTGTAACTGCAGTGATACATTTCTCACCACAAACACAACCCCTTCTTGTTCTCGCAGCTTATCTTGTTCAAAACCCAGTGAACGAACGAATTCAGTCCTCGCTCGTTCCATAAACTTCAAATAATTTGCATAGTAAACTACGCCAGCCGCATCTGTATCTTCGTAGTAAACGCGTATCGGCCACAGGAAATCAGTCACACTTTGAACCTTCTACTCTACCGACAATAGTTCGCATGAATAATTCCACCTTATTGATTTTCATCTTGCTCAACTTCAGGATGATTAGGCATAGGCAAACCAAAGTGCGTATAAGCACTTTTTGTTGCAACACGACCTCGCGGGGTACGCATCACAAAGCCTTCCATGATCAAATATGGCTCAATCACGTCTTCAATCGTGCCGCGTTCTTCACCAATTGCTGCGGCAAGGTTATCTACGCCCACCGGCCCACCATCAAAGTTGTTGATTATCGCTAACAAAAGTTTCCGATCCATGACATCAAAGCCATTTCCATCAACACTGAGCATATCCATGGCTTTATCCGCCGTATCGGCATTGATCACACCGGCTGTTTTGACATCAGCATAGTCACGTACACGGCGTAATAGGCGGTTGGCAATACGTGGCGTGCCACGAGAACGCCGCGCGACCTCATGGGCAGCCGCATTACCCAAGTCCACATTCAAAATGCCAGAACTACGCTGCACAATATGGGTTAAATCTTCGTTTGAATAAAATTCCAGGCGCTGCACAATGCCAAAACGATCTCGTAATGGTGATGTCAGCGAACCGGCACGGGTAGTTGCACCCACCAAGGTAAACGGTGGCAGATCGAGTTTGATTGAGCGTGCGGCAGGACCTTCACCGATCATAATATCAATTTGCCGATCTTCCATCGCCGGATAAAGCACTTCTTCAACTACGGGACTTAAACGGTGAATTTCATCGATGAACAGCACATCGTTCGGTTCTAAATTAGTTAAAATGGCAACCAGATCACCTTGGCGTTCTAATACCGGCCCGGATGTTTGGCGCATATTCACACCCATTTCATTGGCGATAATATGCGCGAGCGTGGTTTTACCTAAGCCCGGTGGTCCAAACAATAAAACATGATCCAAGGCTTCACTGCGCTGTCTGGCCGCTTGAATGAAAATTTCCATTTGCTCGTGCACCACAGGTTGGCCAACATAATCTGCCAGCATAGATGGGCGTATGGCGCGATCAACCGCGTCATCTTCCGGGCTGCTGTCGGCACCAATAAGTCGGTCTGATTCAATCATGCTTTGGATTCTTTATTTTATTATTTGCCATTATTTAGCAACCGCCTGTAATGCTTGCCTAATAATTTCTTCGCTGGATAAGTCTTTAGCATCCACTACGCGCACCATTTTGCTCGCTTCAGGTGGTTTATACCCCAAGGCAATTAAGGCGCTCACCGCATCTGCTACGGCATCAGCAGGTTGTAACAAGCTTGTTGGTGCTGTGGATACAGTTGTTGAGCTTCTCCAATCTTTCAATTTGTCTTTCATTTCGACGATAAGACGCTCTGCGGTTTTCTTACCTACACCGGGCAAACGTGTCAGCCCAGCCGTGTCGCTATCCATAATACAAACAATGAAATCTTCAGCACTAATCCCCGACAAAATGGTTAATGCCAGTTTGGCGCCAACACCATTAACCTTTATCAGCGCACGAAACATCGCCCGTTCATTTTCAGTACCAAATCCATACAAGGTGTGCGCATCTTCACGCACCACTAAATGGGTGTGCAGAATAATCGTCTCTTCAAGTTCGGGTAAATTATAAAAGGTCGACATAGGCGCACTGATTTCATAACCAATGCCATTCACATCCACCAATAACTGAGGCGCTTGTTTTTCTAATAAGATTCCCCGAATCCGACCTATCACCGACGTCTCCCTGTTTGCGCTTTTGGGGCTGTTGGAATTTGCTTCAACGTCTGCTGAGTGTGCGCATGGCATAAGGCAACGGCGAGTGCATCGGCAGCATCTTCTTGAGGTGATGCATTTAAATTAAGTAAAACTTTGACCATATGTTGTACTTGCTCTTTGCTAGCGCCGCCCTTTCCAACCACCGCTTGTTTGATTGCGCGTGCCGCATATTCAGCGAGTTGTAAGTCATGCGCGACACCGGCACAAATCGCCGCGCCGCGTGCTTGTCCAAGCTTCAAAGCAGAATCAGCGTTGCGAGACATAAATACTTGCTCAACAGCAAACTCATGAGGATTAAATTCTCGGATAATACTGCCTAGTTCGGCAAAAATAGTACCGAGCCGTTGTCCCCAGTCATCACTGCTAATACGGATACAACCGCTGGTGACATAGCGGCTACGATTACCTTCGACATCAATCACACCGTAACCGGTGAGTCTAGATCCTGGATCAATGCCAAGGATGCGAATCATTATGACATTTGTGCCATCACGTCTTCTGAAATGTCGGCATTTGAATAAACGCTTTGCACATCATCCAAATCTTCCAAGGCATCCACTAAACGCAATATTTTTTCAGCATCTTCTACATTTAAATCAACCGTCGTGGCTGGGTGCATAGTGACATCCGCCGACTCAGGTTCATGGCCGGCATCAATCATCACCTGTTTCACATCAACAAAGTCATCTGCTGTGGTGAGCACATCAATACTGCCGTCATCATTGCTTGTCACATCATCAGCACCGGCTTCCAGCGCCACTTCCATAATGGCATCCTCATCGGTACCCGCCGGATAACTGATAATACCCAACTTGGTAAACAGATAAGCAACTGAACCATCGGTACCCAAATTGCCACCGGCTTTGGTAAAGGCATGACGGACTTCTGAAACAGTACGATTAATATTGTCCGTCAAACAATCGACCATAATCGCCACACCGTTAGTGCCGTAACCTTCGTAACGGACTTCATCGTAGTCTTCGCCTTCTCCAGCGCCCGCTCCACGTTTAACCGCCCGCTCCATCGTGTCACGCGTCATATTAGCGCCAAGGGCTTTATCCATCGCTGTACGCAAGCGCGGATTAGAACCAGCATCAGGCCCCCCCATTTTCGCGGCAACCGTCAATTCTCGTATCAACTTGGTAAAAATCTTGCCACGCTTGGAGTCCTGAGCCGCCTTGCGATGCTTGATATTTGCAAACTTACTATGTCCTGCCATGCCTTAAACCCTTTCTTCAAAAACAAGCCTAAAATTTACCCGAGTGTAGCATTTTACCTAGTACTACGTCACCGCCGAATCGACTCAGACTAAAGGGTATCTAGTTGTTTTTGTGGCGTTTGTAGCAAGCTCTTAACTGTTCTCTGGCAGCAATGCCAGAATTGCATCGCGGTTAGTCCATGAACTGGCTTTTACTACTGCCTGTTCGCGCGGTAGCCAGATATAACTGCTGTGCTCAAGCGGATTCAGGCGTATCTCACAAACCGTATCCAATTCTACAGCAAACACCGTTTCATGATTATGCATCACTTCAGGGGCATACTGCTCACGCCACGCCGGAATAATCGGGAAACTGTTCTCAATCCCCGTCTCCAACGGTGCTAACTTTAAACCGGTTTCTTCTTGCAATTCTCTCTGTGCTGCCTCGCTTGCCGATTCACCCTCGTGCAAACTCCCCGTCACCGACTGCCAAAACCCTGCTGGCTGCACCCGTTCAAGCATTAATACCTGAGCATCTTTTGTGTAAATAACAACAAGCACAGATTCTGGGCGTTTGAAATTCATAGGTAATACTTCATTTGCGTTGATGCAGCACAGTATAAAACAAACTATTTTATATCGTTATTAAAGTTTAGAAATTGTTTCACTTCGTTCGCAAAGACGGAAATAAAGCGAATCATGTAAAAAAAATCACCTCTGAACCATCAGGTACTTATGCTGACGACGTTAGCTCGTTCGCAGAACGAGTGTGGAGGAAGTATAAATAGCTGATGGTGAAGTTAATGACACTCACTTATTTGTAGAATGCGTGTAGAAAAACTATGAGCGACTGATAGTGAAACAACCTCGCAATGCGTATATATTGGGCTATATTAAAAACAATCACGAACACTCAAGGTGAACCCAATGGATCTACGTCATAGTTATTTTGCTATTCCTAGTTTGCTGGTTTACATCGACCGTTGCCTAAACCCACGAAAACGTTCAAACATCATTCAGTTGCATAATAATGCATTAACAGTCAGTTGGACTAACCGAGCTGAGAACGCTTTAAAATCTCGAGACAAACCTCTCATTGCAGAAATGCAATTGTACTTTAGCTGTATGGTGAAAAAACGTGTGTTGTTTCATGATGAGACGGAACTCGAAACCGTCGCAGTAAATGACGAATTAAAAATAATATTTCGTCCAGTGCAATCAACAAGCTGTAGCCCTGATGAATTTGCACAAAACCATCCGGTCAAACAGGAATTTAAAACAATGGGTGCTGTCAAAATGAAACCTAAGTCCTTAGAAATCGACTTTAAGAAAGGACAGTGGGTCGGAGAATATCAAGTCTGAATGACTTTTATATACAAGAATTAATCTCGTAAAGAATTTTACTTCGCTTCAGCTTTTTTAACCCGAATTTTATTGCCATCCACCTCAACACCATTAAGATGTTTCATCGCCACTTTAGCATCGCCTTGTTTCGGCATTTCAACAAAACCAAATCCCTTTGATTTTCCTGTTTCTCTGTCTAGTACCAAATCACAAGACTGCACAACACCGTAAGATTCAAACATATCTCGTATGTCTTTCTCTGTGGTGCTCTTCGCTAAATTTCGTATAAGTAATTTCATATGAGTATCGTTAGTAAATTAACTTTCAACAACGGTTTTACGAATGCGCAAGCTTAACTCTTTAAGCTGCTCTTCACTCACTGGTGAAGGCGCATTGGTCAATAAACAATTTGCTGCTTGTGTTTTAGGGAATGCCATGACTTCACGAATTGAATTTGCGCCTGCCATTAACATGACTAAGCGATCTAGACCAAAGGCGATGCCGCCATGAGGTGGACAACCATAAGCAAGTGCATCAAGTAAGAAACCAAACTTATCAGCCGCTTCTTCATCACTAATACCTAATAATCTAAGTACCGTCGCTTGCATCGTGGCATCATGGATACGGATAGAACCACCACCGACTTCACTGCCATTCAAAATCATATCGTAGGCTTTAGACAAAGTACTCACAGGATCAGCTTCCAGTTCTTCCGGTGTGCAGCCTGGTGCTGTAAACGGATGATGCAATGCATTCAAGCGACCCGTTTTAGGATCTTTTTCAAACATAGGAAAGTCGACCACCCAAAGAGGACGCCAACCTTCTTCAACCAAGTCGGTGTCATGTCCTAGCTTCACGCGAAGAGCACCTAATGCTTCATTCACGATGTGTGCTTTATCCGCACCGAAGAAAACCAAGTCACCGTTTTCAGCACCGGTACGCTTCATAATTGCCATTGCCACTTCATCAGGCAAGAATTTTAAGATTGGTGACTGCAGACCTTCAACACCTGCATCAATATCATTCACCTTGATGTAAGCCAAACCACGTGCGCCATAAATACTTACAAACTTGGTGTAAGCATCAATCTTCTTACGTGATAAATCGCTGCCCTTCGGCAAACGTAATGCAGCAACACGACCTTCTGGATCATTGGCCGGTCCAGCGAATACTTTAAACTCAACATCTTTCATTAAGTCGTCAACATCAACCAGTTCTAGTGGAATACGTAAATCGGGTTTATCAACACCGAAACGACGAACCGCTTCTGCGTAGGTCATGCGTGGAAAAGGTTTAGCAAGTTCAACACCTTTCACTTTTTGGAAGGCATTACGAATCATGTCTTCGTTAATTTGCATGATCGCTTCTTCATCCATAAATGATGTTTCAATATCAAGTTGGGTGAATTCTGGTTGGCGATCAGCGCGTAAATCTTCATCACGGAAACAACGTACGATCTGGTAGTAACGATCGATGCCTGACACCATTAATAGTTGTTTAAACAACTGTGGTGATTGCGGCAAGGCGAAGAATGAACCTTCATGAGTACGACTGGGTACTAAATAATCACGTGCACCTTCGGGTGTTGCTTTAGTCAGGATCGGGGTTTCGACATCCATGAAACCATTTTCGTCTAGTGTTTCACGCAAGGCTCGCGTCACTGCTGAACGCAGACGTAAATTGTTTAACATCGCCGGGCGACGTAAATCGATGTAACGGTAACGCAGGCGAACTTCTTCGCGTACTTCCGTTTCTTCATCAAGTGGGAATGGCGGTGTCTTAGCAGTATTAAGAATTTCTAACTGCTGTGCTAATACTTCAATTTTACCACTGGCAAGATCTTCGTTCACCGTACCTTCAGGGCGGTGGCGTACTTTGCCGTGAATGCGAAGTACATACTCACTTCGACAAGCTTCCGCATTAGCAAACGCGGCTTCTGTATCTGGATCAATAACAACTTGTACTAAGCCTTCACGGTCACGCAAATCGATAAAAATAACGCCCCCATGATCACGGCGACGATGCGCCCAGCCACAAAGGACGACTTCTGAATCGATTAAACTTTCGTTAACGTGGCCACAATAATGAGTTCGCATGAATATTTGTTCCGGATCTGTAAAAAGGCGGGAATCTTAAGGTTTGTCAGCGTTTTATGCAACATCCGACTTGTTTTCTGAGTCATTTTCGAGCGATTTAGGCTTTCGTGGCCACTGTGGCTCAACCATTCCTAGTGAAATAACCATTTTAAGGGCTTCATCCACATTCATCTCTAACTCAATCACATCCTTAGTTGGAACAAGGATAATAAAGCCTGAAGTGGGGTTAGGCGTGGTCGGCACAAACACGGTGGTGACTTCTTCACCGGTTTTCGCTTGGACTTCACCCGCACTGCTTCCTGTCTGAAATGCCAAGGTATACAATCCCTTACGTGGATATTCAATCAGTAAAACCTTACGAAATGATTTGCCGCTGGAAGAAAAAACTGTTTCAGCAATTTGTTTAGCACTTTGGTAAATGCTCCTAACGACAGGAATACGCCCTAATAATGACTCCCAAATTTTGACTAATTTACGGCCAAATAAGTTGGTTACCACCAACCCGGTTAATAGCATCACTATGAACATCGCGACCAATGTCAAAATGACATTAAAATAGGGAATTTCAATACCTAGCAACACTTCAGGGTGATATTGCGCAGGAACAACGTTGATTAATTGCTCAACCAGACCCACTAATAACTTAAATACTAATAGGGTCACGCCGAGTGGTAACCATATTAAAAGCCCTGCAATCAGATAACGACGTAACAAGTCGTGTTCTCCCTTATTATTTGCTTAAATTTACTGCCAAAAAACCATAACACTATGATTTTATTTGGCTAATATTATTTCTTAGAATCTGAGCTGTTAGAATCTGAGCTATTAGAATCTGAGCTACTTGAAATGTTCTTTTTCGAGCCACTCTTAAAATCGGTCTCATACCAACCGCTGCCTTTAAGACGAAAACCCGCTGCTGAAATCTTTTTTTGTAATGCGTCTTCGCCACATTCCGGACAATCCTTGAGTGGATCATCACTCATCTTTTGTATGGCTTCCATACTATGTTCACACTTCACACAAACGTACTCATATATTGGCATTTTCTAAACCTGTCTGAAAACTTAGTTTTTAAGATGCCACTATAATGGGGCCTGACAGGTATTTTTTCAATGAATTACTCGCTATCCTCTATAAAAACAATGAGTTAGAGTCATTCCCTGCCGTATGAGCATCTTCTTTTTTAGCAATATCGATGGCTCGTTGTAATACAGCGTGCTCCTGAACACCTTCTCCACGCAAATACAATTCCGCCGCATGCATAACCTTTTCAAGAAAACCCACTCGGTAATTCAAATTTAATAAACTCTTAGCTAGAAAATGTGGGTCTTGATTATGTTCACGCATCCTTGCAGCTTCGTTTAACGCTTGCTGTAATTCTTCTGATGTAGGCTTACCCATAATAGTGCCCCCCCCTATCTGCAAAAAATAGCCTTACTACAAATATAGACCCTAGACGTTATCAGGTACAATAGCCGACCAAACGAGTTGGAGAGCAGTATGTTACACGGCAGAGCTACACGCCTACCTTCGCATGAACGAAATGACATGAAAACGATTCGCAGTTTAACGCCCTACCTTTGGGGTTGGCGCGGACGCGTCGGAGCAGCCTTACTTGCACTCATTCTTTCCAAAAGCGCCAATGTTGCCATTCCTCTCGTACTAAAAGAAATCATTGATAGCCTCAACACAACCGATGGGCAGCAACTTGTATTACCTATCGTGTTGTTGCTTGCCTATGGCGCATTAAGGATGAGCAGTTCGTTATTTAACGAATTACGCGATGCGATTTTTGCACGTGTGCGGCACGGCGCCATGAGTAAAGTCTCTAAACGTGTTCTTGCGCATCTACACCAACTCTCACTACGCTTTCATCTAGATAGAAAAACGGGTGCCATTACTCGTGACATTGATCGTGGTACCCGTGCCGTCAGTTCCTTACTTAATTATTTGGTTTTTAGCATCTTACCAACACTGGTAGAAATCAGCATGATTGCGGGTATTTTGCTTTGGCAATATGACATTTGGTTTACCATTATTACCGTCATTAGTGTCGCCATGTACATGATCTTTACCTTTAAGATCACTGAGTGGCGCATGCAATTCCGAATTAAAATGAATGAAGCAGATTCTCACGCCAACACGCTCGCTGTAGATAGCCTTATCAATTACGAAACAGTTAAATATTTTGGCAACGAAGATTACGAACAACAACGCTATGGTGAAACGGTTTCGCAATGGGAAGATGCTGCGGTAAAAAGCCAAACCACGCTTTCCAGCTTAAATGTTGGTCAATCTATTATCATCGCCTCAGCGGTGACACTGATTATGATTCTTGCCAGCCAAGGTGTCGTAGATGGCAACATGACATTAGGTGATCTCGTGTTGGTGAATGCTTTTTTAATTCAATTATTCATTCCGCTTAATTTCCTCGGGATTGTTTATAGCCAGTTAAAACATGCGCTGTCTGATATGGATTTGATGTTCAGAATCATTGATGAACGATCCGAAATTAATGACAAACCCGACGCAAAAGAATTACACATCAACGAAGGTGAAGTGCGTTTCGAACATGTTGGTTTTCGTTACAATGAAGAACGCAGCATTCTCAATGACATTGATTTCACCATTCCTGCGGGGCATAAAATTGCCGTGGTTGGAGAAAGTGGTGCGGGCAAATCAACCTTATCACGCCTGCTATTCCGCTTTTATGATGTTTCTCAAGGACGTATTACGATTGACGGTCAGGATATTCGTGATGTTACACAACAAAGCCTACGCAAAGCCATCGGTATCGTGCCACAAGACACGGTGATGTTTAATGATACGCTTTATTACAATATCGCCTATGCAAAACCTGACGCCTCGCGCGAAGAAATAATTCATGCCGCAGAATTGGCACATATTGATCACTTTATTCAAAAACTTCCAGATGGCTATGACACGGTTGTCGGTGAACGCGGCTTAAAATTATCCGGCGGTGAGAAACAACGTGTTGCGATTGCTCGCACTATTTTAAAGAACCCTAAAATCATTGTGTTTGATGAAGCTACATCCAGCCTTGATTCAAAATCAGAACAAATTATTCTGGACTCTTTACGTGAAGTTGCCAGAAACCATACGACGCTGGTTATTGCTCACCGGCTTTCAACTATTATTGATGCCGACCGAATTTTAGTCATGGCAAATGGTCAGATTATTGAACAAGGCACACATGAACAGTTACTGACCGCAAATGGTCGCTACGCAGACATGTGGAACCTGCAACAAAAACAACAAGCCAAACAAGATGGATAAAAAATGACGGGCAATCACGACAAATCGATTCTTATTACTGGTTGCTCAAGTGGCATTGGGCTTTGTGTTGCACAAGGTTTACATACGCGTGGTTATCGTGTGATTGCCACTGCACGAAAAGACGCTGATGTTGCCATGCTCAAAGAGCTTGGGCTTGAAAGTTTGCAGCTTGATGTTACTGATGAAGCATCCATGGATAAAGCAATCGAAACCACCCTCTCTATGACCGATGGTAAGCTCTACGGATTATTTAATAATGGTGCCTATGGGCAAACCGGTGCGGTTGAAGATATTCCCACCGACGTACTGCGCGAACAATTCAATACTAACGTCTTCGGTTGGCATTCATTGACCCGTCGCGTTATCCCCATCATGCGCAAACAAGGCTATGGACGCATTATCCAAAACAGTTCTGTATTAGGTTTTATTGCACTGCCATTTCGCGGGCCGTATAACGCCAGCAAATTTGCGATTGAAGGTCTCAGTGACACGCTTAGACTCGAACTAGCCGGTAGCGGCATCTTTGTTTCACTGATTGAACCAGGGCCGATTCGCAGTCGTTTCCGCGATAATGCCTTGCTTAATTTTGAAAAAAATATTGATGCAGAAAATAGTGTGCACCGTGAAAAATATATTTCCATGATAGCGCGCCTCAAAAAAGAAGGCGATGCCATGCCTTTTACCTTGCCTCCCGATGCGGTGCTCAAGCGTGTTATTCATGCGCTGGAAAGCAACTCACCACAACCTCGCTACTACGTAACCTTCCCCACCTACTTATTTGGTACATTAAAACGCTTATTACCCTACAAGTGGCTAGACAAGGTGCTTTTACGCGTTTCCTCCGGTGGAAAACACTGAAATAAAAGCGCTTAAGAAACTACTTATTTCCATATTTAATTTGGGGTAAATATTTTCGTGCTGATGCGGCTAACCTATAGCGACACTATAATAAATAGATAAAGAACATGACCGCACAGGCATTAGTAAAAGATATTAACAAGCTGGTTTCGCTACCCGAGATTTGTACTAAGCTCGATCAGCTCATGGATAGCCCGCATAACAGCATCCAAGCAATGGCAAAATTAATCTGCCAAGATGTCAATCTCAGTGCACGCTTGTTAAAGCTCGCGAACAGTTCTTTGTACGGTTTTAGTGGTCGTGTCGACAGCATCCCGCGTGCCATTAGTATCATTGGTACCACTGAATTAATGATCCTCATCATGGCGACCTCCACCATGATGACTTTCAAAGAAATCCCTACTCAATTTTTTAACATGGCAGGATTTTGGCGACACAGTGTTTATTGTGGCGTGTTTGCAAAACGTGTCGCCGTCCTCTGCAATATATTACACCCCGATCGATTATTTATTGCCGGCTTACTACATGACATCGGGTTACTGGCTATTTGCAGCAAATACCCGGATATGGCCAACCAGATATTTAAAAAATTAGGCACGACGGAAGCCGCCAGCAATAAAAGAATTTATGAAGTTGAGCAGGAATTATTCGGTTATGACCATGCTGAAGTAGGTCGTGAACTTGCGATTAAATGGCACTTACCTGACTACTTACAGGATGCGATCTACTATCACCATCACCTTGAAGAAGCGGACAAGCCAGTTCTAGATGCCGCAGTCATTCATATCGCCAGCGAAGCAACCCATGCTATCGAAACCGGTGCAATTGAAAATTTCAATGAAGAAATTAATGACATGGTATGGCCTCTCACTGGCTTAAACAAAGAAACCATTGATGAAATCCACGATGAAGCACTGCCAGAACTAGAAGAAATGCTCAGCATCCTATTACCCAGCGCAGCGCAGTGACGTTTAAAGGTTGGGGGGATCAAGGTGCATCGCATAACCTCGAATTAAATTACTATTACTGCCAGTCAACTCAATAATAAATTCTAACACGGGCTCTGATACCGGTTTATCTGTCGTTACTTTTATCGCAAACCGCCCATTCTGTTTTGCAATAGTCTTAAACCGTAAATTACGCAGGTGTTTATTAATACTTAAACCTGCCTTTTGATGAATTTCTCTGGATGCCAACTGGATTCTTGCATTGAGTATTTCTGCCGCATCGGTTGAATAAACCATAATCTCAGCATCTAAGGGATCGTTAAGTGATGAGTTAACTGTAATATCACCTAAGGATAATGCCTGTGCGGTGGGTAAAAATAACACCCAAATCAAGCACCCAATCAAATAAGCGTTGCTGCGTCTTAAACTCATGACTTACTCCTTGCAATGATGGTAAATATTTTATTTAGAAATCACTTTCTATCATATTTCATGCTAAAAGAAGCGTGTCACAGTTCATGTTTAGATGCAATTTCCGATTGCAATTTCCAGCCACTATGACAGGCTAGCATTGATAACAAAAAGGAATGAAGACCATGCTGCCAGACTGGCGACTTTTTAACGAGCAAATTGAACACTACATCGTCAAACCAGCTCCTAAAACGTGGTTTGCGAAGTTAGGCTTCCATACGACACGCATCGGTTATTGCGTTAGCCGCGATTTATTTGAAGGCCAACTCACCCTCCGCGCAATGAGTCTGGTTTATACCACTCTGCTTTCAATGGTGCCTTTACTCGCTCTGAGCTTTTCTGTTCTCAAGGCCTTTGGGGTTCACAATCAAATTGAACCACTGCTGTTTGATATTCTTTCACGCATGGGCGAACAAGGTATTGAAATCGGCCA
This sequence comes from uncultured Granulosicoccaceae bacterium, assembly GCA_964542925.1. GTDB lineage: Bacteria > Pseudomonadota > Gammaproteobacteria > AKS1 > AKS1 > Sulfuriflexus. Next base: position 20,251 of record CAZIWG010000033.1, read on the forward strand.
AACGATTATGAGTTTTGTGAATAATATTAAAGTCGGTGTATTAGGTGCAGCAGGACTATTACTCTTGTTCGTTACCGTTATTTCTCTGATTCAGAAAATTGAACGTTCCTTCAATTACATCTGGCGTATTAAACATTCACGGCAACTCGCCAGACGCTTTAGCGATTACCTTAGCGTTATTTTAGTCGGACCGGTGCTTATTTTTAGCTCCATTGGCATTATGGCATCCATTAAGAATGCGGCTATGGTTCAATATCTTTCAAGTTTTTTCCTATTGGATAACGCCATTCATTTAATTGGTACCTTACTTCCTTATTTCTTAATTATTAGTGCATTTTGTTTTATTTATATTTTTATGCCGAATACACGGGTGAAGTTAAAATCCGCATTAATTGGTGCAGTGGTTGCAGGGTTCTTATGGGAAACAACTAGCTGGTTATTTGCTTCCTTTGTGGCTTCATCAGGAAATTATTCCGCGATTTATTCCAGTTTTGCCATTTTAGTACTATTCATGATCTGGCTATACCTTGGCTGGATCATTTTACTACTCGGTGCAAATATTGCCTTCTATGTTCAATACCCCAGCATCATCACATCGGCTGATAAATGTCATTGTGCAGAACCTGCACATCAGAAACAATTGGTTTTACAACTCATGTATCTAATTGCGGTAAATATGATGCATGGCAAACCACCTTGGACATCCTACCAACTTGCTCACGCCATCGGTCAACCGATTGATCTTGTCTCTGATTGTTTAAGATTTCTGGTTGAGGCTAAGCTTTTAATTCAAGCGGGAGATAAACAAGATGTTTGGTTGCCGGTGCGTGATCTTGCAGAAATTCAAATTATCGATATTCTTACCGCTGTTGAAGGCGAGCAAGTAGTGTCGCCATCCAACCCTGACGGCGCACAATCGGCTAGTAACCATATACAAGCAAAAATTGAACAGTCACGTAAAGAAAGCCTAAAAAATGACTCTCTAAAAGATTTAGTGCTGAACTTTTCAACCTCTGGTCTATCAAAGAATTCATAAAGCACTCAATTGGAAATAATTATGTTTACTCGCGCACCTCTCATCATAATCAGTTTTTATCTGCTACTGTTAGCTGGTTTCAGCTCTACCATAATGGCAGAAGATGATATTGATCGCGCTCGTGCAGCACGTAACCCAACAACAGCCGCGAATATTCTTTATAAATTAGCAAAAAATAAAAATCCAGAAATACGTCAGAATGTTGCAAGAAATCGGCGAGCCCCTGCCGATCTATTATTCCAACTTGCACATGATGAGGAACAATCCATTCGTATTACCGTCATTACCAATACCGCAACCGATAAACGCACCCAACTTTATTTAGCAAATGATGCCAGCCAACAAGTTCGGAGTGTTCTAGCACGTTATGAATACACAAATAGTTCCGTCATGGATAAATTATCACACGATGAGTCAGTTGATATTCGTATTGAAGTTGCGCAGAACTGGAACACCAGTCTGGCTACATTAGAAAAAATGACCCATGACAGTTTTACTCAAGTGAGCCAAATTGCCTCACATGAATTGACTAAGCGACAATTAGAAGCAAAAGCTGATAAATAAAAAAATTGCGTCATTGCGTCATTGCGTCATTGCGAGGAATGAAATGACGAAGCAATCTCTATAAATAGTCATTAAAGCAAAAAAGATTGCTTCATCGCTTCGCAACTCGCAATGACATATAAGTTTTACTGTCGTGACATATAAATATTTATTGCAATAACCCGTGAATTTTCACCTATTACTCCGAAATAACTCGTCTTACTTGTGCAATATCCGTTTGTCCCTTTAACAACTTAACAATACTGTCTTGCATGAGACTGCGCATTCCTTCAGCCATGGCTAGTTCCTTAAGTTCCGCCGCCGTCGCGCGCCGATATACCAAGTCTTTCATCGCAGGTGTCGCAACTAATAATTCATGTACACCAGTACGTCCACGATAACCACTGTCACCACATTTATTACAACCTACCGCTTTGTATAATTTCACTCCTTCACGAATTAAACCAAGTTCTTCAAATGTTTCTTCACCGTAATAGCGTTTCAACAAGTTGAACTCATCCGTATCAGGGATATAACTTTCCTTACATTCGCCACATAAGGTGCGAACTAAACGTTGCGCTAAAACGCCCAGTAAAGCATCTGAGAAACTAATGGGATCAATGCCTAAATCTAATAACCGCGTTAGAGTTTCTGGTGCAGAATTGGTATGCAAGGTAGAAAATACCAAATGTCCCGTCAAAGATGCTTCAATTCCCGCTTCCGCTGTTTCTGAATCACGCATTTCACCAATCATAATGACATCAGGATCGGCTCGTAAGAATGAGCGTAGTGCTGTCGCGAAGGTTAGACCAATCTTAGGTAATACCTGTAATTGCTGTAAGCCTGGCTGCGTAATTTCCACTGGATCTTCTGCTGTCCAGATTTTTAACTCCGGTGTATTAATATGCCCCAAAAGAGCATGCAGTGTGGTTGTTTTACCTGAACCTGTGGGGCCAACCACAAGAAAAATTCCGTGCGGTATTTTAATAAGCTGTTGCGTTTCTCGTAAATTACGATCCGACATATTCAGCTTTTCCATTGGCATGGTTTCACTAGCGGCAAGTATACGCATCACCACACTTTCACCATTCACTGTTGGTAACGTTGCTACACGCAACTCGATGGGCTCACCTTTAAAACGAACACTTAACTTTCCGTCTTGCGGTTTACGCCGTTCTGAAATATCTAGGCGTGCCATTACTTTAATACGCGAGACCACGGCGCGAATGTGTGAGGCAGGCACAGTCAGTGCATTTCGACATACGCCGTCAACACGAAGGCGTACTTTCGATGCCACTTTACCTTTACTCGGTTCAATATGAATATCAGACGCACCGGCTTTGTAAGCATCCAGAATTAAACTATTGACCAGTTGAATGACAGTCGCTGCATTTTCATCCACTGATTCAAGGATATCGATTTCTTCTTCTTCAAGCCCCTCTTCTTCCAAACGACCAACTAATTCATGTAGGTCAACATTACTTCCGCCAGTTTCCTGCCCTAGAAAACGTAAAATATCATCGGGCAAACCTACTCTAAATTGATAACTCGATGCTTTAAGAATATTTTGGATATCCATAATGCGATTGGTGTCAGTGGGATTATCAACTAACACCACGACTTCATCGTCATCCCCAATCACGGGAACCCAAAGCTGTTTGCGTAAGTAGGCTTCATTAACTCCCTTGACCATATCCAGTGGAATATCAATATTAGGGTCATAAGCCATATAAGGGACTTGGTAAAAACGTTCAAGCGATGTACCAACTTCAATATTGGAAAGATTTTCTTCCTGAAGTAAAAGTGATACAACAGATGTTGTTTCTTTTTCTGCTCTTTTCGTGTATTCATCTAATTGTTTCTGTGTGACACGCCCCGTCTGAACTAAATAATCAAACGGGCCTTTTGTTCCACCTAATTCGTAACGGAATTTCTGACCCAGCAACATTGAAAATTTCATTGCTTTCGCCATGTCCGCATCATCAAATGCACCACCACCACGATGGTTAAGCACTTGCATGACACCCAGTGAAACATTTTTATGTTTAATAGGGATAACCATCATGGAGCGACTACGATAGCCACTCGCCTGATCAAAACTTGAATCAAATGCTAATTTAGGGTGGATCGCTTTCAGTTCCTCAGCCTGATGTACATCTTTAATGCGAAGTGATTTTTGGGTTAAGGCAACATATCCAGCAATAGAGGTAGGCGTTAGCGCAACCCGAATTTGTTTATTCTCATCACCACTTTTGTATTCTGAAATGATTTCCTGAATATGCCGTGAACGACGATAAACGGTAATCCGTTCAGCATTCATTAGCTCAAGCAAGGTCGGTTCAATCACCGGCATAATGTCACTGAAGGACTCGGCCTCATGAATTTTTTGCATGACTTGGTTAAGTTTGGTCTGAAATTGCAGTGAACGTTTCAGGTGTTCAACGCGATCAGGTTTTGCTATGTCATTCATATTGAATTTTCTGCTTTATCATCTCAGCTTATATACAACCAGTGTGGCAGTGTTTGAGTGATTTTCAATGGTGATAGGGTGTTTATCGACTACTTTCAGCCTTTCATAAACCCTCATTATGATAATTTTTAGACAAAACCGTTCCCAGCAAGTTCTTCAAGGCTTTCCTTAGCAACCTCTCTGACATCAGCATTAATATCCATTAAGGCCACTTTCAGATAAGGAATCACCGCAACGTCTTGAATAAGTGACAATACATGGCATGCATCAATACGAGTACTCACTTGGGTATGCCGAGTATATGTGGCTATTTCATCAATCGCATTTTCAAGCAAACCAGAACCTTGTAATGATTCTAATACCGCCGAGGCACCGATACGAACATTTATCTGACGTTCATTGTCCGCAAATAGCACCAGCAAGTCAGCCAAGCCATCAGGCTCTCGGCGCAACATCGATTCAACTTGTGCAAACTGACCCACTTCCAGCAAACTATCAAATAATTGCTGGCGACCATCTTCTTGGCTAGCCTGCATTATCCAATGATTTATTTCTGACTCTGTATGTGCACCCTGTAATTCAAGCGTATTTAGCTTAAGCCAAGGAACAGTTCTGACGCCAAAGGCTTCTGCCCGTTCAACATCAACTGAAATATCTACGATATCGAGGCTAGCTAATTTACCTTGTTTAGATAAATCAGAAAGAACTTGCTTCATTGCTGGACAATGTGAGCAAGTAGGCGCGACCAATAATTTGGCATGAACAGGAATAGAATTCTTTTGAGACATAAATAAACCTAAACCGTCATTATGATAAGTCATTGCGAGTTAGCACGGTAAAAATACTTTTACCGTGCTAATGAAGCAATCTCTGAAGGTCAACAATAAATATGAGAGATTGCTTCGTTCACGTTGTTCTCTCGCAATGACAACTATTTACTTATTTAAAATTACGCGGCACTAACATTATCCGTGTTAGCGGTACTTTTACTAAACACTAATTCATCATTCTCCACACCAACGTGAATAACATCACCGGGGCCATAACTACCCGCAAGAATATCTTGCGCTAATGGATTCTCAAGTTCCTGTTGAATCGCACGTTTGAGCGGACGAGCACCATAGACTGCATCAAAACCCGCAGCAGCCAATTTATCCAACGCCGCATCATTGATAACAATTTGCATATCACGATCTTGTAAGCGCTGTTTCAAATGCTCTATTTGAATGGCGGCAATCGCACGAATTTCTTCCTGACCTAATGGATGGAACACAACGCTCTCATCAACACGGTTAATAAATTCCGGACGGAAGTGCTGTCCAACCACCTCCATCACGGCGGCTTTCATATCAGCATAATTATCATTTGCCATTTCCTGAATCATTTGACTGCCTAAATTAGACGTCATAACAATGACACAGTTACGGAAGTCAACAGTACGACCTTGTCCATCAGTCAGACGGCCATCATCCAACACCTGCAACAAGATATTAAAGACATCAGGATGGGCTTTCTCAATTTCATCAAGCAAGATCACTGAATAAGGTTTACGACGAACGGCTTCGGTTAAATAACCGCCTTCTTCATAGCCCACGTAACCGGGAGGCGCGCCTACTAAGCGTGCCACAGAATGTTTTTCCATGAACTCAGACATATCAATCCGCACCATCGCATCGTCGGTATCAAACATAAATGATGCCAGTGCTTTGGTGAGCTCTGTTTTACCCACACCGGTAGGTCCTAAGAATAAAAATGAACCATTGGGTCGATTCGGATCAGACAAGCCGGCACGTGAACGACGAATTGCATTGGATACCGCTGTCACCGCTTCACTCTGACCGATTACTCGTTCCGCCAATACTTCTTCCATGCGTAACAGCTTGTCGCGTTCGCCTTCCAACATACGGTTCACTGGGATGCCTGTCCATTTTGAGACGATTTCTGCAATTTCTTCGTCAGCAACTTTATTACGCAATAACTTGGTATCGAGCATTTCTACCTGACTCGCCATATCCAGTTGTTTTTCTAACTCAGGAATACGGCCATATTGCAGTTCTGACATGCGCGCTAGATCACTGGCACGTTGTGCAGTTTCCATTTCAATGCGGGCACGATCGAGTTCTTCTTTAATATGTTGTGTACCTTGTAGTGCCGCTTTTTCTGCTTTCCAGATTTCCTCAAGGTCAGCATATTCGCGTTCAAGCTCATCAATCTCAGTTTGTAAATGCGCAAGTCGTTGTTTAGACGCAGCATCTTTTTCTTTGCTCACGGCTTCACGTTCAATCTTCAATTGAATTAGGCGACGTTCAAGACGATCCATTGATTCCGGCTTGGAATCTATTTCCATGCGAATACGACTGGCGGCTTCATCAATCAGATCAATCGCTTTATCGGGCAATTTACGATCTGAAATATAACGGTGCGATAAAGTGGCTGCTGCAACAATCGCTGGGTCAGTAATATCTACCCCATGATGCACTTCGTATTTCTCTTTCAAACCACGCAAAATAGCAATGGTATCTTCAACCGAAGGTTCTTCAACCAATATCTTTTGAAAACGACGTTCCAGTGCCGCATCTTTTTCAATGTACTGACGATATTCATCCAAGGTGGTTGCGCCAACACAATGCAATTCACCGCGTGCCAGTGCTGGCTTCAGCATATTACCGGCATCCATCGCGCCTTCTGCTTTACCGGCTCCGACCATCGTGTGCAGTTCATCAATGAACAAAATCACCTGACCTTCCT
>CAZIWG010000034.1:0-25968 GCA_964542925.1 uncultured Granulosicoccaceae bacterium
GGGGTGTAACTGGCCTTTGCCAATGGCATGGCTGTGTTTAAGGGTTTGCCAAGTGTAGTCAAGCGCATTGCTTACTGCTGTGTGCATGGCTTGTTTGTTAGCAAGATTGGCGGCGAGGCTAGATGCCAGTGTGCAACCGGATCCATGAAACTCGCCAGCAAGGCGCTCAACGTTAAAATCTGTTTTTTTATTCTGGCTGTAGAGGCTATTGATAACCTGCTCTGATTTTGCATGGGTGCCGGTTAACAAAACATATTGGCAGCCCATACGGAGTATTTTCTTAGCACAAGCATCGGGGGTTTGTTCACCGCTGAGTGTTTGTGCTTCCGGTAAATTGGGTGTCGCAATAGTTGCCAGCGGTAACAGAACGTCACGCAATGCTTGAATAAGATCGTTGTTCGCAAGGCTTGATCCTGAACCGGATGCAAGCACGGGATCAACGACTAAGGGAATGTGTGGGTGCTGGCGTGCAATGTTTGCCACCGCTAGTGCAATGGGAGTATCGGCGAGCAAACCAGTTTTGAATACCGTAACAGCCATATCATTGAGAATTGTGTAGGCAGCATCTTTAAAAAACGTTAGCTCCACCGGTGCAACGTGCTTTACATCTCGGCTATCTTGCACAGTTAATGCCGTAATAACGCTACAGACACGTGATTGATTGGCATTGATGGCTTCAATATCCGCCTGTATTCCCGCGCCCCCACTAGGGTCATGGCCGGAAAAACACATCACGATAGGTGTATGGTTGTCTTGCTGTTTATGCATATTTCAGTTTCAATAGTCGTGCGTGTTAGTTAGGGGTGTTGCTGATTATGTTTAGAGTAGCATGGAACCGGATTTTAAAAGGAACAAGCAAAGTATGAAAACGTATTTATGTGTCATTTGTGGTTATGTTTATAGTGAAGAGAAGGGTTGGCCGAATGACGGGATTCCTGCAGGCACCAAGTGGGAAGATGTCCCACCAAATTGGAAGTGCCCAGATTGTGGCGCAGGTAAAGATGATTTCGAGATGGTTGAGATTTAATGAAGAGTAAGGGGATTGTAGTTGCTAAGGGAGTTAGCAAAATGAATACGTCGTATACGATGGTGGTGGTGATTAGTCTGTTGTTTATCGGCACAATCATGATGATGCTGCCTGCGCAGGTAGCGAGTAGCCCAATGGTGGGTAGTCAGGCACCTGAATTTGATTTACTGGATCAAAATGGCAAACGTCAACGCCTGGGTGACTACCGTGGAAAATGGTTAGTATTATATTTTTATCCTAAGGACGACACTCCAGGCTGCACGACAGAAGCGTGTAATTTTCGCGATGACTATTTTCGAATTCGTGCCTTAGGTGGGGTGGTCATGGGGGTGAGTCTGGATGATGTGGGTTCCCATAAGGCTTTTTCCGAGAAGTACCATTTGCCCTTTTCTTTGTTAGCCGATGATAAAAAGCAGCTTGCTCAGGCCTATCATGTATTGCGTGGATTCGGTCCAGTGACTTACTCGAGTCGTCAAACATTTATTATTGGACCACAAGGTAAGATTGCTAAACACTATGAAACGGTGCGCCCGCGTCAGCATGCTACTGAAATCATTAACGATCTCAAGAAATTCATTGCAGCTAAAGCGAAATCCTCCTTTTAAAAAATTTATTTTTCTACATTTTTTATGACCTGCGTGGTGGGAAAACTGGATTTCTTGACTACACTTAACCCTACAGAACAGCCAGTGCCTGAGATGGGGAAAGTGTATATGAACGTAGAAATGACACAACAAATGGCGCAGTTAGCGAGTAATTTTTGCGCCCTCGTTGAGCGCTTCGAAGATTGCCAGTTGGAGTCGTGGTTGGAAGAAATGGCAGATTTATTGCCTCGTTTACATACGGCAGTAAGTGGTTTAGGTCATGCTGATAGCATGAGCGTCTATGAGCACAGCACGGATTATGACGCTCGTTTTAACTTATTCACGCAACTATATAGTGTTCTTGGCGAGCGTAATGGCTACAATTACGAGTATGATGGCATTGAAGGGCAGCGATTATCAGGAACACTTGCTGATGATATTACTGACATTTATTTTGACCTGAAACATGGCCTGCATTTATTAGATAAAAACCCCACGCAAGCAGCCAGAGACTGGCAACACAGCTATGAATTTCATTGGCGACACCATTTGGTTGATGCTGAACGTCAATTAGGACAGATTGAGACACGCACTAGTCATTGATTTATTAGAAAGCAGTCGTGATTAAACAGCGGTTTTTTTATGTTGACGGCGTTTACGCAATTGTTGTAGCCAAATAAAGCTGCCAGATAGTGCAAGTAAAATTAGCATAATGGCAGCCGCATCCATTAAATACACGCCTTTATCACCAAGAATTCGTCCACTATGCAGATCAAGCATAATGCGCTCTAAAGTCAAAATATTAGACCGATAATCATGTTCAAGGTATTGCCTGAGTTTATTCGGTAATCGTGTTGGATAAGACCAGGCAATATGTAAAATATCTTTTTTAGAAGCGGTTTGCCAAGTTGAAAAATCAATATCAGTAATTAAGAAATCATCTGTTTGAATAACGATTCTTTTGTCTAGCGTACCTATAGCACCAAGTAGCACGCGACGACCATTTATGTCAGAAATTCTTTCAATAAGTTCCCCATCAGCTGTAAACAATAATAGTTGTGTATCAATGGCAATAATTACCATGCCTTGTAGTTCGATTGCTCCAGCGAGCGCCTCAAAGTGACCACTGATTGATTTCTTATCGAGATATAATTTATCTTCGACTAGAGTGACGCTATGATCTTTGGTGGCATAATTAATAGTTCGTTGAGGCGCTTCAATTTCATACCAGTCAAGCAACCATTCACTACTAATAAAGCTCCGATCCATCTTTAGTGTGACAGTGTGGTTTAAAAATAAGCCGCTGATAGCCAGGGTTAATAAAAATATGGCGGTAGAAATACCTACATAGCGATGCCAGAGGTAAAATGAACGAAGCTTAATGAATGGTTTTGAATTATGTTTATGGCGTGTCATGAGCAAAAGCTGTTTGGCTGTGGAGGTACAGGGCTAGACGCGATAATTTCTTTAATGCACGTACAGACAACGTTGCACCACTAATTCCATCAATATGTTTATTTAATTTATGGTCTTCTCGTAAACCGACATTTTTGAACTGGTCAGTAAAAAAATCATGGTGAACTTCCCAACCACGACTTTCTAAAAAAATAAGCACTTTTACACGCTCAATGCGATTATTATTGATGACTATGCCAACAGTAATGGGTTTCTCTTTACCGATTTCTTCTAATACCCAAGCAGTGCGTGTTTGCGTACCCCAGTAACGCATGCGTAGGCTAGCTGGGCGATGCCCAAGTATGTCGCTAGCAATTTTTTTACGCTCACCTGTTAGCCAAATTCGATTGGCTTTGGGTGGTTGACCGTTAAAAACTTCATTAATAAAAGCAGTAGGTTCCTGATATACACCGCGAGCTGAACTAGCAACGGGAATAAAAAAAATAAGTGCTAAACTGAATAAACGAATCATACTTTGTTCCTGAAAAAAAATTGCAGGGGCATAACCCCTGCAGAATACTGCCTACAGTATAGTATGTTCTGAGCGATTGTTAGAACTGATAACCGACACCCACATTAAAGCCGTCAAATTCATTTTGACCGGTTGGAGAATCTTGGTTCTGATAATCGGCTTTGATTACCACATCAGGGTGTGGCCAATAATTTACACCGATATCGACTTGCTTGAATTCAGTATCAGTTGAATTACCGGCTTGGTTATCCCACACATTGTAGCGTGCAAATACGCCAACTTTAGGGGTGATCTTGAAAGAAGGTTCGATGTACCAACCCGTTTGCTCATCAGCACCCACCGATTTAGGGCCTGAGCCATTTAAATCCCATGTGGCGTAAAGGGCACGAAGACCAAATGGCCCCCGATTTGCAATCACATGCGTTTCAATCAAGGTTGCAGAACCGGCATTTGCATCGCTACTTTGTGTCATGTCTGTTTGGTACTGGGCTGTCATTGCAAGTTCAACGCCGGGGATACCTGTCCATTTAACACGACCTGTATAAGCAAGATCATCGGCGGTTGATTCACGAACACTTTGTCGACCATTTCGAACCGCATAGTTTTTGCCTGCGTTAGTATTGAAACCTGAATGTGCCATTAAATCAAAGCTCCAGCCTTCGCCGAAACGTCCATTTAAGCTGGCACCACCTTCACGCCATGTTGTTGGAATGATTTTATTTTCTACAGGGTTACGTTCTACACCATAAAAAGTGTTGGGTTCATGTGTTTCGTTGAGGATACCAGCAGGGACTAATAACACCCCGGCACGACTAGAAAGATTCTCGTTGAGATCAAATTCAAGGTAGGCTTGTTCCATAGAAACTTCGCCGCCACTTTTACCATCACCGGCTTGAGCATGTTCAACTTCAAGTTCAGACCAGAAACGAATCTTGTCACTGAATTCGTGACCTACAAATAAAATGGCGCGATGTAAGTCAATTTCATTTCTGTCAGAACCACCACTTTTTTCATTATTCAGTCTATTGTAATGCAGTTCGCCATAACCACCGATAGTGGTTTTGCCGCTACTAGCATGCCCACCTGAACTGTGTTCACTATTGTAGTTTGAGCTACTGGCAACGCGTTGTTCAAGCATTTCACCGGTGGCTTCCACTTTTTCTTCAGTTTCAACAGCTTTGGCTTTAAGTTGTGCTATTTGTTTTTGTTGCGCTTGAATAACCGACCACAACTCTTCAAGTGTAGGCGTTGCTGCTTGCACAAAACTCGTTGTGGTTAACACAGCGAGTAATGTACTTTTTCTCAATAAACTAGGGTATTTCATTTCAAATCTCCGCAGAGTTAAACAATGTGTGTATTAAGTTGCAGAGCATTGTACACAATTTAAATCTAAATGCAAATCATTATCATTTACATTATCGTGTAATTTTCAGGGTTTTATCCCTTTAAATCACAGGGATAAGTAAAAATAATGACTTTTATCATTGCCTAGAACGAGTACAATGATACGTATGTAATGATGAAAACGAGTCAATCTCGTTGAAGTTAAATTAGGAGTAGATAATGGAATTTAGCAGTGCAATGAACGAAAAAGACATTACCCTGACAGCGGCAGCACAAGAGGTAATGCGTAAATTATTTGATGATGTTGAAGATGAGGACATCACTGCGATCCGTTTATTTGTTTCAGGTGGCGGTTGTAGCGGTATGACTTATGGTATGACGTTTACAGGCGATCAGTTTGATAATGATAAAATCTACGGTGCAGATGGCTTTAAAGTCTACATCGATTCAGTTGCCTTTAATTATTTACAAGGTGTTGAAATTGATTACGCAGAAAATGGCATGAACGGAGCCAGCTTTGTATTTAATAACGTCTTTGCTTCAACGGGCGGTTCAGGTTCTTGTGGCGGTTGTGGTGGTGCAGGTGGCGGCGGCGGTTGCGCATAACGTTTCATTGCTTAATAGTATTTAAAGTCCGCTGCTGGTAAGGCTGCGGACTTTTTTATGTCTATGAATAATTCTCCTCGCCCACGCTTATTGATTATTGCGCCGCATCATAGTTATCGCATTGCGCCATACATAAATGCAGCAGAAACATTAGGAGTTGATATCACCATTGCCTCTGCCGGTGAGCATTCAATCATTTCTGTCATTAATAAGGGTCTGTATATTGATTTTAGCGATCATGAAAAAGCACTTGCAACAATATCAGTCGCCGCAGTAGATACGCCATTTCAAGCCATTCTCGGAACAGATGATATGAGTGTCGCGCTTGCTGCAAAGGCTGCGAAGTCATTAGGGCTGGCACACAATTCACCTGAAGCAGCTTTAATCGCAAGACGAAAAGATAAAGCTCGTGCTTGCCTTGCTTCGGTGGGGGTTGCCGTACCATTGCATCAGCGTATCGAATTATCTGAATCAATCCCTGCCCAACTTGAAACACTTAGTTATCCTTGTGTATTAAAACCACTGGCAATGTCAGGAAGTCGCGGTGTCATTCGTGTGAATAATGTTGAAGAAGCGCAGCAAGCGACTAGCCGCATCATGACGATTTTGCGTGAGGTTAAAGTTGAAGATGAAGCCGCTGCAATGTTGGCTGAATCCTTTATTAAAGGAGATGAAGTCGCTTATGAGGGCTTATTATCAAACGGGAAGCTAGAAACCTTGGCATTATTTGATAAGCCTGATCCTCTGAACGGTCCTTTCTTTGAAGAAAGTTATTACATTTCACCGTCACGGTTATCCGAACATACACAACAACAAGTGAAACAGACAGTAGCCGCAGCGTGTCAGGCTTATGGATTAAAACAAGGGCCGGTGCATGCGGAATTGCGTATTGATGGCAACGGTAAGGCGTGGGTGCTGGAAGTTGCGGCGCGAACAATTGGCGGAGAGTGCGCAAGGTTAGTCGAACTTGTGACTGGGCAAGCATTAGAAAAGTTGGTACTGGCACAGTTATTAAATATGGCATTACCGAGCATGGAATTTAGTGGTGGAGCGGGTGTATTAATGATCCCTATTCCACGCGCAGGAATATTAAGGCGCATTGAAGGTATTTCAGCGGCACGTGCGGTTAGCGGTATTAAAGAATTAGTGATCAGTGTGCGAGATGGTCACGAGTTAGTGCCATTACCGGAAGGCTCGAGTTACTTGGGCTTTATTTATGCGGTAGCAGATTCAGCCGCCGAAGCCGAAGCAGCATTACGCGAAGCACATGGTCATTTGAAGATTGTGACAGCACCGCTATTTAAATTAGAACCAGTTAAATTAGAATCGGTGCTGTCGTAGCGAAGCGATTTATTTCTTGCCGCCACCGCCACCGGCATTAAAGCCAGGAGGAAGATCGCCAGCATCACCTTCACTAAAGAAAAAGCCCAACATGCCTTTTTCAATGATTTCGAAGCTGCGTGGATCAGCGGTGCTTAAGCCGTTTTCATTCATGATGGTAGTGAGGCGTTCTAACCACTGTTTCCAACCTTCGGCAGAGACGTTTTCATAAATACGCACGCCGAGTTCACCCGGATAAGGATTGCTTTCAAGTCCTTCTGCTTCACGTTTAAGGACAACACATTGTACTATTCTTGCCATCAGACTACTTCCTGCTAAATAATAATGAACGCGATTATAGCGAAAAAATGCTGGAAAAGTGCGCTCTTGAGTAACTTATTTTTAAAAGGGTTTTACGGAGGCTAAAATAATAATAGCCACTAGCACTAATACTGGAAATTCATTAAACCAACGGTAGTAAACATGGCTGTGTTGGTTGCGGTCAGCTTTGAAATCACGGACAAATTTCCCGCAGAGAATATGATAGATGAGCAGTAAACCAATTAAAGCTAATTTTGCATGTAGCCAACCACTGCTGCGGTAGGCTTCCCATGCATAATCGGTCAACATCCAAAGCCCAAAAAAGAGCGTGAGGATCGCGCCGGGCGTCATAATGCCGTAGAACAATTTGCGTTCCATGACTTTGAAGCGTTCATTGCTGATCGCGTCATCACTCATGGCATGGTAGACGAACAGTCGAGGTAAATAAAACAAGCCCGCAAACCACGTTACCATGAAGATAAGGTGTAAGGCTTTAAGCCACATTAAAGTGCCGCCTGTGTAGTATTTAGCATAGCTTCAATTTTTGCAGTGACTGAAACCATGTCCATTTTACCAATCTTTTTCATGACAATACGACCATCAGGAGAAATTAAAAAACTCGTTGGTGTTAATTGAATATTACCGAAAGCACGACTCGCGCTGCCATCGACATCCATGGTGACGATATAGGGGAGTTTGCGCCGTTTAACTAATTCGGTGATGTGACTGGGGGGATCATAATTCATTGCGATGGCAATAATATTTAAGCCGCGTGGTGCTAGTTTGTTGTGCAGTTTAACAAGATGAGGAATTTCCTTAATACAACCGGTACAAGAGGTTGCCCAAAATGTCACGAGTACCGGTTTACCCTGAAACTGCTGCAGAGTAAGAGGCCGATTATCAAGTGGATAGAGCGTTAGCTCAGGTGCTTTGCTAATGCCTGCTGGTGACAACCAAACATAAGCAAGTAGGCCGATGATAGCGGTAGCGATCACCGCAATAAAAGTATCTTTTGTTTTCATAGTCAGTATTTCAATGCGCTTAGGGTGACGGAGGTGGAATTTGTTCTGGGGTTGGTTTATTCGTTTCGGCATCCGATGTTGAAACGGGTGGTGGTTCACTGATTATGCCAAGTTTGCGCCCTAACCAGTTAAATAAACCTTTTATGGCACGCCATAGTTTAGGTAATAACCAGATAAGTAGCAGAATAAATACGGCTAGTGCAGCAACAAATAACCAAGGATAATTTAATGCGGTCCATAAACCACCAATCACCACAGCATCTTCTGCAATCGAGGCCGTCCAGTTAGAAAAGGGTTCAGGAGAGGCATTAATCATCACACGGGTGCCGGCTTTTGCAGCATGTGAACCGGTAGCGAGCGTACCGCCCAGTATAAAGGCAGACAGTTCAACCGCAGGTGAGACATCACCCACAGCGGCGGCGGCTAACATGGCACCCGCAGGAATACGGATAAAGGTGTGAATCGCATCCCAGCCAGTATCGACACCAGGGATTTTGTCAGCAAAGAATTCAACAGTATACATAAAGCCTGCAGCAATCATGACGAGCGGGTTCATTAGAATTTCAAGATCAGGGGGGAGATTGACGTCGCCGGTTGTTCCCATCCAGCCCAGCATAAACATAGCGGCATACAGGTTGATGCCACTTGCCCAAGCGACGCCCATTGTTAGGGAAATAACTTGAATCGTATCCATTACACTCTCGTTCTTAACTGATTGAAGCTTATGACAAGTCTAACGTGTTTGAGTTGCATTAGAAAACAGTCCGTGGCTTATTTCGAGGGTTGATTAGGGGCTTCTGCTTGTGGCATAAACGGCGCAGCAAGCGCCTCATAAATCGCTTCGTGGCAGATGAGCTTGGAAATGCCCTGAGCAATCAATGCGGTGAGCATTAAGGGGAGTAGCATCTCATTGTTCCCCGTCATTTCCGTCACAATAACGAAAGCAGTGATAGGTGTTTGTACCACGCCAGTAAAGTAGGCAACCATGCCAAGTAAAACGATGGTTTCGGCCGGTACGGCGTTGAACCATTGGGCAAAGAAAGAACCAATGCCTGCACCGGTGGCTAAAGAAGGGGCAAAAATGCCACCCGGAATCCCGCTTAAATAGGAAGCAAGCGTTGCAAGTAATTTCATGATGGGGTAGCTCGGATCTAACTCACCAGCACCGGTCACGAGTAAGCGTGCCTCGTCATAGCCAGTGCCATAGGTAGAACTACCTGATAACAGCCCGATAACGGCAATGGTTAGTCCGCAAATGAAGGCAATGCGGAGGGGGAATTTTAAGTGCCACGGGGCTAATTTACGCGTGCTACGAACCAGCACCAGACTAAATAAACCACCTAATCCACCGCCTAATACACCGCAGACTAACACGGCTAACCAACTGGCGTTTAAAGGTAAGCTGGCATTACTGGTACCAAAATAGGTGTAAGGACCTTGAATGACAATGGCGGTGATACCGGCAATCACAACTGCTGTCAGGATGGTGCCACTGGTGCGTTGTTCAAATGAGCGGCTCATTTCTTCAATAGCAAACACAATACCGGCTAGTGGTGTATTGAATGCCGCCGCAACCCCGGCCGCGCCACCGGCCAAGATCAAACCGCGATCCATAAAATGTTGTGGAAAACGGGCGAGATTGCCAAGAGAAAACATAATCGCTGCCCCAACGTGCACGGTTGGTCCTTCTCGACCAATAGAGGCCCCGCCGAGTAAGCCCAGGAGGGTTAGCAGTATCTTACCGAAGGCAATGCGTAGTGACAGCAGTGAGGCACGAAGGCGGTGGTCAGGTATGTTTAAAGAGGCAATCGCTTGAGGAATACCACTGCCCTGCGCACCGGGGAAATAACGACGTGTCAGCCAAGAAACCAGCATTAATAGCAATGGTGTCACTAATAAGGGTAGATAAGGTGAAATAGCGATAATTTGCTTAAAGTAGCTGTGGGTGTGTTCACTGGCAAGGGCAAACAGGGTAGCGGCAAGACCGACTAGAATCGCGCTAAACCAAAAAACCAGCTGGATCTTCCACGTGGTGGTGCATAACAGTTTATTGCGTAGTGATTGTAATGTAGAACGCACCCGTTAGCCCCTGTTTAAGATAGATGGGCGGGCATCTTAGCATTAAGCAGCATGCAGCTCGAATGGCGATGATTTGTTAAAGCCTTATTTGACGGACTTTGAGAGGCATTAAACTATTTAAGGATATTCTTATAAAGTAATATAAAATCAATGACTTGACGAGGGTTAATAGATTCGGTAGATTAGCCGCAGTCAAACAACCAGTTCAGCCCACATCGGAAAGTGAGCTAGCAGTAACAATAATAATAATACAACAAATAATAATAAAAATATTATAAATGCAGACTCTGCGGCTTCGGCCGCTTTTTTTTGTCTAATTTTTAGACCGCAATAAAGCAAAAAGTTCCAAATAAAATACCTTGAATCCGAAGTCAGCACTTCACACTCAGCCAAGACATGCCTATGATGCGGTTCTTAAACGAAATATTTAGGTAAAGAAGAACAACATGAGCACAATAAAAACAGGCATCGTTGGCGGCACAGGCTACACAGGCGTGGAGTTACTGCGTTTATTAGCCTTACATCCAAACATTGAGCTGTCAGTCATCACTTCACGTGGCGAGGCAGGAACTGCTGTGGCGGATATCTTCCCGAATTTACGAGGTCATGTTGATCTGATTTTTACTGCCCCCGATGATGCAGAATTGCAAGAATGTGACGTGGTGTTCTTTGCCACGCCCAATGGCATTGCGATGCAACGCGCACAAGCATTATTAGATGCAGGTGTGCGGGTGATCGATCTTGCGGCTGATTTTAGAATTACCGATGTTGCCGAGTGGGAACAATGGTATGGCATGACCCACGCCAGCCCTAACCTCATCAAAGAAGCCGTTTATGGTCTGCCTGAAGTCAATCGTGAGGCAATTAAGACCGCACGGTTAGTCGCTAATCCTGGTTGTTATCCAACCGCGACCCAACTTGGTTTTTTACCATTGATTGAAAATGAGTTGATCAGTACTCGTGGTTTGATTGCCGATTGTAAATCGGGTGTCAGTGGCGCGGGGCGGTCAGCGAATGTTGGCATTATCATGAGTGAAGTCAACGAAAGTGTGAAAGCCTATGCGGTACCGGGTCATCGGCATTTACCTGAAATTCGTCAGGGTCTACAGCAAGCAGCGGGTAAGGAGGTTAGTTTGACCTTTGTACCACATTTGATGCCGATGACCAGAGGAATTCATTCAACTTTATACGCTAGTTTATTGAAGACAGATGTTGATTTACAAACATTGTATGAGCAGCGTTACGCTGACGAACCTTTTGTTGATGTATTGCCTGCAGGCAGTCACCCAGAAACAAGAACGGTGCGGGGTGTTAATACCTGCCGGATTGCTGTGCATCGGCCACAAGACGGAGATACGGTGGTTGTCTTATCGGTGATTGATAACCTGGTTAAGGGTGCAGCCGGTCAAGCGATACAGAATCTGAATATAATGTTTGGTTTAGACGAGCAAACAGGACTGCAAGCAATTAGCTTGCTTCCCTAATAAATACTGAAGAATTAAAACAATGAAGCTTTCGCCGCAATTAGTCGTACATGAACATGACCCTTTGAAGAGAGGGATCTTAATTACTTTGTTGGTCATCGTTGTAATAGGGTTAGGTTATCTCAGTTATGACTATGGACATTCTCGTGCTGATTACGATTATGATGGGTTAGAAGATCAGAACAGTGTTTTACAACAAAGGATTGAACAACTCATTTCTGATATTGAAAAAACACGTGATGAGTTGGTGGCTAACCAGAGTAGCAGTGAGATTGATAAGTTAGCGTATAAAGAAGTTGATAGTTCACTGCGAAGCTTACAATCAGAAATTCTAGAATTGAAGGAAGAAGTGGCTTTTTACCGGAGCATTGTCGCACCACGAGAGTCGGCTCGCGGCTTGAGAATTCAGCGTTTTAGTGTTGCACAAGCAGGTAAAGGTTTTCGTTATAAATTGGTGTTAACGCAGGTAATAAAAAATAGCAGAATAACCCGTGGTAAGGTTATGATGCAGATAGAAGGCGTACGTAATGGGAAATCAGTTAAATTAAATTTGACTTCATTGTCAGCAAAAGGGCAGAAGCAATTGGATTTTCGGTTCAAATACTTTCAAAGTTTTGAAGGCGATTTAATTATACCAAAAGATTTTATGCCGAGTAGAGTACATGTAAAAGTGTCTTCAAATAGAGTGACCTTAGAAAAAACCTTCGCTTGGCCGAATAGCTCAATTAAAACCTCCGCATTATGAATTGTTTTAAACGAAAAGAATTTCGTTTTTTATTTATTATCACATGGGTGTTCTCGTCATCATTACAAGCAGACATGAGCGTTGATGATGTGTGTAAGAAAATTTCAAGAAAGCTAGCCAGTGTTAGCTATAAAGAATGTGATATTGGCTTTGAGCTTTCTGGTGCGGAATCTGTTCAGGGTACGCCAATTATTATTAAAGAATACCCTCCCTTACCACCAAGAAAGCCACAATCAAGAGTACTAGTGATTGGTGGGATTCACGGCGATGAGTATTCATCGGTCAGTGTTGTTTACAAGTGGTTACGTAAATTAGAAAAATACCATTCAGGTTTGTTTCATTGGAAAGTTGTGCCGCTACTTAATCCCGATGGTTTATTAAGAAGAAAGTCACAACGCATGAATGCAAATGGTGTGGATTTAAATAGAAATTTTCCTACCCGTGATTGGCATCATTTAAGCCAGCACTATTGGGTTAAGCGAACGTATAAGAATCCACGCCGTTATCCCGGCAAAGATCCATTAAGCGAACCTGAAACAAAATGGTTATACGATCTTATTGAAGAGTTTAAGCCTGATGTAATTGTTGCGGTGCATGCACCTTACGGCGTATTAGATTTTGATGGACCACCTCGTGCGCCGAAACGCTTAGGTCAGTTGTATTTGAATTTATTAGGAGCCTATCCTGGTTCGCTTGGAAACTTTGCAGGGATTGAACAAGAGATACCCGTGATTACCATTGAATTAAAGCACGCAGGTATTATGCCTTCACGCAAAGAAATTACGCATATTTGGGTTGATATGGTTCGTTGGTTAAAAAAAAATACGCCACGAAAAGTAGAAGAACCTGCTCAACAACTAGTGACACCAGCAACGGTTCAAGCAGGACCTTCATAAATAATGCGCCATTGTTTGTCATTGTTCTTTTGCCAATAAAGACGTTTATTACCAACCTTATTAAAGTTACTACTCCGGTAATCCTGTTGGAAAGAAAATTCAAGCATGTTTTCTACACCGGGATAATAAAAAATACTAATATCATTGAGCTTTATATTGATAAAAGACTTATTCGCGTTTACTTTGGTTTTATGATTTGACCACCAGCGATAAGTTTTTTTTCCACTACGGAATTTATCTTTCGAATAATTAGATAAATAGCGATTATTATCTAGGCTTTCCCAATCTTTCACCCAATTATCGAGTAGTGTTGCATAATTCTGTTGTTGTTCAGACCAGGCATCAGCCGATAGCCAATTTATTTTTCGAGTGATAACAACGGGGCTGCGTCGAACATCAATAAATGATCTTAAATCAGTAAAGTCATCATTACTTAATGCAACACAGCCTTCACTTGAAAGGGGCGGACGGCTATAGGTATTAGCAGGGGTACCGTGCAACCAAATTCCATGGCCTGTTTTACCTAAACGTCTATCCCAATTATTGGGGTAATCTATTGGAAATGCGCCAGAGCCGTAAAGATCGGGTAATTTACTATCGGCAATAAAGCGTGTGACGTTGTACACGCCGACAGGCGTTTTGTTATCGCCTTCAACATATTTACCTGCGCCCTTTTTACCAATTGTGGCATAGTAGTCTTTAACTAATTTAGGAATGCCATTGTCATTTTTAAATATATATAAACGTGAATGGTCTAATTCGACGACGACGGTATATTTAGTTTTATCCGATAATTTAATAATACTAGCGGGAATTGCTTGCTTGTTAGGAGGTGAAACATGATGCGACCAGCGTTGTTTCGCTTCACTACGCAGTTCGTTGAGAGCCTTCTTGGATGCTTTAGCGTGTTCACCAAAATTTGTAAGTGGTTGTGCTTTAGCCATTAACAAATCTGCATAGATAAGTTGCGCTAATTTAAATTTTGGGTTTTCATTAACGAGTTTTTCAATTCGTTCTAATGCAGGATCAATTTTTTGTTGTGAGAGCGAATCAATTGTTTTAATTAATTCATCTTCGTAGCGATCTTGTGCGTGCATGTCTATAGCAAGCGTACTAACAGGAAAGATAATAGCTAAACAAAATCCAGAAAATTTTAATGGTGAATGGTGTAAATGTTTCATGATGAGGTGAATTCTTTTAGGATTTGCCAACTACCATTGGTTTTTTCTAACAATAGCGTTTTTTGCACTGCATCATGGAATCGATCAGATTGATAATCCTGTTTGAATGATAGCAGCGCTGAATTTGCGGAGAGCATTTTCACGATGGGCGATTTTACTGAGACGCGAATAAAGCGCGGTTTCTTTAAACGAATTCGTCGCTCATTTTTCCAACGTTTTCTAGATAGCCCGCGTGGAGGATTAAATCCCCTGGCGTAGTAAGATAGGTAAGCATCACTATCTTGTGCTGACCAAGCATTCGACCATCCTTTGATAGTCTCAATAATCAATTTAGATTCATTGTTAGGTGCGGTCACTGTTCTGTTTTTAACAGGGGGTAATGTCTTTATAAGCGGGATTCTAGCAACGACGCTAGCTTTAGGTTTTGCTTCAAGCTTATTGATAGTGGTTAGTGTAAGTGGTGTATCTTTTTGTTTGTTATTGAGCGCAAGTGCTTTTTTGTAGGCATTGGCAGCCATGTAGCTATAGATATTACTTAGATTCTTATACGCGGTTGCAATACTTTTATGGGTATTAATGGCGTTGAGCAATGCAGCACGTGCGTCGCCGTGCTTACCTTGTTGAACATAAAGTACCGCCAAATTATTGTAAGGTTCTGGTAGTGAGGGGGCTTCGACGGTTAATTTTTTATACGCAGCGATAGCCTCCTTATTTTTCCCCAGTCGCTGTAAGGTAACGGCCTTAAGAAAAAGTGCTTGTTGATCTTTGGGCGCTTTACTGAGTAAACGTTCAACAGATTTGAGTGCTTGACCAAAGTTTTGCTTGCCAATAAGTTGTTGAACCTGATTAATATCTGCGTGTAATGCAGGCGTGAGCCATAACAAACTAAGCAGGAGTACGAGTTTTTTCATTCTATTCAGTGTCTTTCCGTTGATCATGGTTTTCAATATGCAGTATTCTTGCACAAGCTATAACTGTGATGCTAGTCATCCTTTAAGGTTTTTGGGCTTGCGGGGGTGAGTAAAAGCGAATACTGTTTGTTTATTAAGGTTAATATGACGAATTAATCATGGTTCGTAATGAGGAGATTGAAGTACGATGATTGGCAGTAAAAAACGTAAATCTATGAATGTAGAGACATTAATAGGTCAGAATACTGAAATAACCGGTGATGTGCATTTTTCAGGCGGCCTACATATCGATGGTGTCATCAAAGGTAATGTTATTGCCGCAGAGGGATCATCATCGGTACTCAGAGTCAGTGAACATGGGCGGATTGAGGGTGAAGTCAAGGTTCCAACCATTAATTTGAATGGCACGGTGAATGGTGATGTGCATGCAAGCCAGGGCATTGAATTAGCCAGCCGAGCACGTGTTAATGGCAATGTTTATTACCAGTTGATTGAAATGGCAATGGGTGCTGAAGTGAATGGTAATTTAGTGCATCAATCTGAGGCACATCAAGCAGTTAGTAAAACTAAGGTTAGTCAGGAGCCAGTGATTAACACCAATAAGCTTGCTGAAGAATCTTGACTAAATTAGTCAGGTAGTTTGCCCTCATAATTAAGAATCTGCTAATATATCCCGTATTGAGATAAAACAACCTGATATTTTAGGTGGAGTTCAACATGACAGATTCAGCAGAATTAAGTTTTAGTAGCAGCGCAGCCAACAAGGTAAAAGCATTGATGGAAGAAGAAGGTCGCGATGATCTTAAGCTACGCGTGTTTATTACCGGTGGTGGTTGTTCTGGTTTCCAATATGGTTTTGATTTCGCTGAAGAAGTAAATGATGGCGATATCATCGTTGAAACAGATGGTGTGAGTTTGGTGGTTGATCCCATGAGTATTCAATACTTAGAAGGCGCAACAGTCGACTATGTTGAAAACTTAGAAGGTGCTCGTTTCACAATCAACAACCCCAATGCAACAACAACCTGTGGTTGTGGTTCTTCTTTTTCCATCTAACTAATTGTAATTTAATAATAAAAAAATATTTTTTATCTTTAACTCAGCTGTTGGCTATATGTTAGTTATTAGATTCTTCACGCCATTGCCCGATCTGGGCTGATTTTTGTTATCCTAAACAGCTTATTAAGACAGATCTGGGAATTTCTGCATGAACGAATACTTACCCGGCTTGGAAGGTGTCCCTGCTACCAAGTCTAATATTTCTGATATTGATGGTGAACGCGGCATTCTTTCTTACCGTGGTTATTCTATTGAGCAACTCGCCGCATATAGCACCTTCGAAGAAACCACCTTACTATTACTCGATGGTATGTTGCCTACGGCTAAAGAATTGGTGGCCTTTGATGTAGAGTTGCGTCGAAATCGTGTTGTTCAATACCATGTTCGTGAATTAATGAAGACCTTGCCTTCTACCGGTCATCCGATGGAGATGCTACAAACGGCAGTAGCGAGTCTAGGCATGTTTTATCCTGGCAATGAATGTCTTACCGGCAGTGATGTATGTGATGATTTAGGTTACGTACATCGTATGACCGTGAAGATAATCGCACGCATGGGCACGATTGTGGCGATGTGGGAACATATTCGGAAGGGTTACGATCCGATTCCACCGCGTGATGATCTGACTTACGCCGAAAATTTCCTTTATATGTTGAATGGCAAAGAGCCAGAGCCGGAAATGGCGCGCATTTTGGATGTGTGTTTAATCTTGCATGCCGAACATACGATTAATGCTTCAACTTTCTCAATGTTAGTCAGTGGCTCAACCTTAGCAACACCGAACAGTGTGATGGCATCAGCGATTGCGACTTTATCAGGGCCATTACATGGTGGTGCCAATGAACGCGTGCTTGAAATGCTGCAGGAAGTTGGCGCACCGGAAAATGCTGAAGCCTATGTTGACAATAAGTTGAAGAATAAAGAAGTTATTTGGGGCATGGGGCACCGCGAATACAAAACTAAAGATCCGCGTGCAACGATTTTGCAAAAACTGGTTAAAGATTTACTGGAAGCGCGTGATGGTAATGTGAGTAAGACATTTGAAACGGCGATGGCAGTAGAAAAAGCCGCCGAAGAACGATTAGCCAGTAAAGGCGTTTACGCAAACGTCGACTTCTACTCGGGTATTCTTTATGAAGCAATGGGTATTCCTGTTGATCAATTCACGGCTATTTTTGCGATTTCTCGTTCAGCGGGTTGGTTGGCGCATTGGCGTGAGCAGTTACGCGGCAATCGTATTTTTAGGCCTACTCAGGTTTATACCGGTGAGCCAGCGCGGGATTATGTATCGTTGGATAAGCGTTGATCAATTCGTTGTTATTGTTAGTGATCGCGCGGTCATCTTTGATTTGAATTCCCGTTAATAATAGTTGCCAGATCAAGAAGACGTGTATAAATCTTTGGGAGAGTGTCTTCCCGATCTGGCTATCTCAGTTAGGCAGCAAGGGAGGGGGTATTTGCCCATGCGGGAATGGCTTCCAGCCGTTCCAGCCATGCCATGAGATTCGAGTATTTTCTGAATGGCACTTTTGCAGTATCAAAATATTCAGAAAAGGCGGCGATTGAGAAGTCTGCCAAGGTGAGTTTGCTACCCAACATAAAGTCTCTACCGACCAGGTGTGCGTCAAGTAGTTTTGCATATTGATGAAAGTCTTCAGTTGCCGCAGCAACTTTTTCTGTATCGGGTTCTCCTATCTTGAATACGCACTTAAGCATGTTTTCAAATAAGAGTGTGCCGGTTGCACGATTAAAATGATTTTGTTCCCATAATTGCCAGCGATGTATATCAGCACGACGTTTTGGATCAGAAGGATAAAAACTGGTTTCAGGTGCTATTCCGGCAAGGTATTGCATGATCGCATTCGATTCCCATAGCAGGAATTGTCCATCTTCTAACACAGGTACCATTCCATTGGGGTTAAGTGCTTTAAATTCTGGTGTTGCTAATTCACCCGTGAAGATGTTCAGTTCATTAATTTGTATATCGAGGTTGAGGTAGTTAATTAGTGCATGGACTTTGCGGCAATTAGGTGAGCCATTTACCGTGTAGAAATTCATAGTGTCGCTCCTTCATTAGACTAATTTTTATTAGTCACTTGCAGATTAAAAGTGACTGTGTTGCTTAACTTAGACCAGTTACTTGCATATTGCAAGTAACTATCTATGATACTTTAGAGATATGGTTAAAAAGAGCACACATAATACGGAGAAAGAATGTTTGAGATCACTGTGTCCAGTGTCGAGCGTGTTGGATATTCTCGGCGATAAATGGACAATATTGGTGGTCAGAGACATGTTGTTGCTCGGAAAGCATTTATATAGTGAGCTTCAGGACTCGGCTGAAAATATTCCAACCAATATTTTGGCGGATCGGCTCAAACGTCTGCAAGCAGCGGGGATTATCGAGAAACGGCCTTATCAAGAAAAACCGGTTCGATATGAATATTGGTTAACACCAAAGGGTGAAGATATTCGGCCGCTGATAAAAGAATTAGTCGTGTGGGGTAATAAACATATTGAAGGGACGATTGTGCCTTCTGATGAGTTTATGAATAAGCCGTATCTACCCGAGTAATTGTTGAATTAAATTGTCGTTGTCTGCTATCTGTTATTACTCGCTTGCTCAAGGGAAGGCGATTAAGCAGCGATGTCTTTTGTTTTCAATTTATTCCAGAACATTCCCCGGATAAATACCTCCCAGTACAACAGGATGTTTAGCTCCAGTAACCGAGGGTAGGTTACCCGCTTTGATTGCGAGTGTTTGTTGGGCCAGCCAAGCAAATCCAATCGCTTCCATCGCGTCGGGATCGATGCCGTAATCTTCACTGGAACGAACTTGTTGCTGTTCGAGTAAACATTGTAAGCGGAACATCAGTGCGGTGTTGTGTACGCCACCACCACAAACAATGATGCTGGTGGCTTCGCTTGCGTAGTGTTGAATTGCTTCACTGATTGTTATCGCGGTTAGTTCACACAAGGTTGATTGCACATGTTTCTTGATGACCCGTTTATCAAGACGTTTAAGGTGTCTCTCTAACCAACGTAAATTAAACAGTTCTCTGCCCGTTGATTTGGGCGGGGCGAGTTTGAAGAATTTATCGCGAAGTAAGCGGGTTAATAATTCTTTATGTACTTTGCCACTGGCTGCCCATTGACCACCCTCATCAAAAGCTTTGCGTTGTTGGGTTTGAATGTAGGCATCTAACAGAACATTGCCTGGGCCGGTATCAAAGCCAATCACCGGTACATCAGGATCGGCTGGTAAGATAGTAATGTTTGCCATACCGCCAATGTTAACAACCACACGTGTTTCATCATTGACACGAAGCATGGCGTTGTGAAAACTTGGCATCAGTGGTGCGCCTTGTCCGCCAGCGGCAAGGTCACGTCGTCTAAAATCTGCAACAGTGGTGATGCTAGTTAATTCAGCAAGGGTGTTCGGATCACCAATTTGTAATGTGTAAGGTGTCTCATTGTTTGGTGCGTGGCGAATGGTTTGACCGTGGCTACCAATGGCTGAAATATCGTCGGCGGTAAAGTTTGTATTAGTGAGTAAATGATTAATGGCGTTTGCGGCTTGCTCAGCCCATTGCACATCTGCAATCGCCATGCGTTTAATTTCACCTGCACGACTTTTATTTAAAGATAACAGCGTCTCACGTAACGAAGCGGGAAGAGTTTGTGAATGACTAGCAATGAGCTTGGGGTAATGGCTTTCATATTCAACGATGACGACGTCGATCGCATCAAGGCTAGTGCCTGACATCAAGCCGATAAAACGTTCGGTCACGCTTAACCCTCCTGAATCGTGTTGATAAGCTTATTGTGCCATTGCAATGTTGGTGCGGCGTAAACCGTCGAGTTGTGCTAACAGCCCACGAGTCTTGTTAAAGAAATCTTGTTTATAACGTTTAGCAATGGAATCGGCACTTGGCAGTTTAACCGTGAGTGGATTGCGGTGCGTGCCATAAACACGGAATTCATAATGCAAATGTGGGCCGGTTGAGCGGCCAGTTGAACCGACGTAGCCAATAATTTGTCCCTGCTTTACACGGCCGCGAGCCTTGCGGTTGTAATTGGAGAGGTGTGCGTAAAGAGTACTGTATTTATTGCCGTGACGAATAATAATGGTTTTACCATAGCTGCCCTTGCGTCCACGATGAATTATTTTCCCATCACCGGTAGAGCGAACGGGTGTGCCGCGATTGGCCGCGTAGTCAACACCGGTGTGCCGTTTGGTGCGTTTAAGCGTTGGGTGGTGTCGTTTACCGAAGCGTGAACTGATACGACGAAAATCAACTGGACTGCGTAAAAAGGCTTTGCGCATATTGTGTCCGGTAGGCGTGTAATAATCGGCACGTTTATTTTTAGCGGCATAGCGTACAGCGCGGAAGGTGCGCCCACGGTTAATAAATTCAGCCGCGAGTATATTGCCATGGCGTATCTTTTCGCCATCTAAGAACTGTTCTTCGTAAACGATATAGAAACTATCACCTTGTCGAATATCAAGCGCAAAGTCGATGTCCCAGCCGAAAATAGCGGCGAGTTCCATAATAAGACTTTGTTTCATCCCTGCTCGTTGTGCATCAAGGAATAGCGAGTTCGTGATCTTACCGGATGCGTAGGCTACGCGAATATCGGGTTTGCGAATAATGCGTACTGCAGAAAATCCTTGTTGCTTGCGGCTGACTTGCAGGGACTTAAAACGGTCAATTTCGTGCACTAGACCTGTGAAACGTTTTTCAACATCAAAGTTAAGGCGAATGTATTGACTTGGCCGAAGGTTTTTTAAGCCTTTTGTGACCTTACCCAGAGCAATAATGTCATGCACATCTCGGGCACTGATTTTGTTACGCGAGAAAATCGCTGCCAGTGTATCGCCTTTGCGAACCTTGATACGTTTCTGCGTGGCACTTGATGCAGTGGGTTCGGGTAAGGGAGCAACGGTTTCTTTGGAAGGCGTATCATCGTAATCGGGTAAAATCAGTGTTTGATTGACCAGCGTGGAGTTAGTGTTCTGAATAGTGTCTGTTATCAGCGGCTGTATAGAGCCAGAGAGTTTCTCAGGCACTGAGTCAATGCTGGAAAACATACCCAACACAAACAAAAGCGACAGGCTGACAATGACGAACGAGCGTCGCTGATGGAGTTTGGCGAACGTGTTGTCCGCGGACTCGCGTAACTTATAGTCACGCTTGATAAATGAACGATAATTCACGGAATTCTATAGTCTTTTAATTACACGGCGAAGATAGCGGTTATCGCCTATTGGGTCAATAGATCATTATATACAGATATGCGCGAATCGGGTGTGCTGTGATACCCTTGCGCCACAAAATAATTTAAGTTCGAGGTTGGAATGACAGCAGTAGCCGAAGCACTCGCGATTATTCAGCGTGGTGCAGATGAAATCCTAGTAGAAAAAGAACTCGTTAAACGCTTGGAATCGGGTAAACCGATGCGAATTAAAGCGGGTTTTGACCCAACAGCACCTGATTTGCATCTGGGGCATACGGTACTGATTAATAAATTACGCCAGTTTCAGGATTTGGGCCATGAGATCTTATTTTTGATTGGTGATTTTACCGGCATGATAGGCGATCCCTCTGGTAAAAGTGCTACACGTCCGCCTTTAACCCGTGAAAATGTGATTGAAAACGCTAAAAGTTACCAAGAGCAGATTTTCAAAATCCTTGATCCAGAAAAAACCCAGGTGATGTTTAACTCCACTTGGATGAATGAAATGACACCGGCTGATTTGATTCAGATAGCCGCAAAACACACCGTTGCCCGTATGCTTGAGCGTGATGATTTCAGTAAACGTTACGCCAGCGGTCAGTCCATCGCCATTCACGAATTTCTTTATCCTTTAATACAAGGTTACGATTCGGTGGCGATGAAAGCGGATGTTGAGTTGGGTGGCACGGATCAAAAATTTAATTTATTGGTCGGTCGTCAGCTGCAAGAAGCCTACGGACAAAAACCCCAAGTGGTCTTAACCATGCCCATTCTTGAAGGTTTGGATGGTGTACAGAAAATGTCTAAGTCATTGAATAATTACATTGGTATCAATGATGCACCAGACGATATGTTTGGCAAGTTAATGTCTATTTCAGATGAACTCATGTGGCGTTACTTTGAATTGCTGAGTTTTCGCTCAATGACAGAAATCGAACAATTTAAAATAGATATTGAGCGAGGTAAGAACCCGCGTGATATTAAATTCTTACTCGCAGAAGAAATTATTGAACGTTTTCATGACCGTGCGGCAGCCGATAAAGCCCGTGAGAATTTTATTGCGCGCTTCCAAAAAGGTAAGACACCGGATGAAATGCCTGAATTTAGTTTATCTGCAGAACTGCCAGTAGCGAATTTACTCAAAGAAGCGGAGCTAGTAAAAAGTACTTCTGACGCGATGCGTATGATTAAGCAAGGTGCGGTAAAAGTAGATGGCGAAAAAGTCGTTGACTGTAAGCAGGTTTTTTCTGCTGGAGATACATACGTTTTTCAAGTGGGTAAACGCCGGTTTGCACGTGTAAGCATTGGTTAATATTTATTGTTTTTTGTTAACGATTGTTAACTTGAGTATCTAAAACTTATTACTTAAGCGATTATTCCTCTAGCGTATTATAAAGAAAGATTAGAAAAAAATAATAGATTAAATTTACTTTACGTACTGCTTGGTAAAAATGGAATGGCAGCAGAAAATAATAATTATAAACAACTTGTTGAAACGGTTCGAGCGATGCCTTGGACCTATGATATCAATACAGCAACATTTAGTTATGTTGGTCCGCAAAGCCTAGAAATGTTTGGTTACTCTCCTGAAGAATGGTATGTAAAAGGTTTTTGGGAGGAGCAGATGCATCCTGACGATCGTAGTTGGGCTATTCCCCATTGTGAAACGGAAGTAACGAAAGGTCATGACCACGAGTTTGAATATCGTTTCCTAACTAAAAGTGGGCAGATACTTTGGGTGCGTGATGTCGTAAATGTTTTCAACGGGAAACAAGGTTCTGATCAGTTACAGGGGTTTATGTTTGATGTCACTGAACGTAAAAATACCGAAATAGCACTTAATGATTTAGCTGAAATTCAAATTTTTGATGATATTAATAAATTTTACAAAGAATGCGTAAAAATTCTTGCTAAGGCCTATGGTGCGCGATTTGCCTTTATCGGTTTGTTTGCAGATGAAACACACACATCCATACAGACTCAAAAAGTATGGGCAGGCAAAAAATTTGTTGATAACTTTACCTATGAACTTGAAGGCACACCCTGCTCGGATGTATTGAATCACAGTATGGAGTTAATCGCCTCAGGTGCAGCAGAAAAATATCCAGATGATCTTATGATAGTGGACATGGGTGTAGAAAGTTATTTTGGTTCGTCGTTGATGACAGCCGCGGGCGCAAAAATAGGACTTGTATCCATAATGGATGTTGCGCCCATGCAGGTGAATACTTGGAACAAATCAATCCTCGGATTATTTTCTCACCGCATAGCAACAGAAATTGAGCGTTTTAATGCCATTCAAAATTTGAAGTTGGCGAATGATGAACTTAAGCAGCGCGTACAGCAAGGAATCGAAACCGCTACTACTGCCAAAGAAGAAGCGGTTTTTGCTAATCAGGCCAAATCTTCTTTTCTTGCCAGAATGAGCCATGAACTGCGTACACCCTTAAATGTCATTATGGGCTATTCGCATATAGCAGAGCGGGTATCAAACGACGAAGAAGTTAATAAACACCTAAATGAAATCAATAATGCATCCAATCATCTAATGGAGTTAATTAAGGATGTAATGGATCTTTCTCGAATTGAAACAGGCGATATAAAAGTTGATATTACTAAGGTTAACTTAAGAAAGATCATCGAGGAGTCTGAGAAATTTTTGTATAAGGATGCCAAGCAAAATAAAGTAACGATGTCTTTATTTGATTGCAAGGATGATCTCTATGTTTTAGCAGATAGCTTACGCTTAAAAGAAGTCATCATGAATTTATTATCGAATGCGATTAAATATAACTATAAAGAGGGTAGAGTTGATATTCAGTGCCATTATATTGATCATAATATGATTCGCATTGAAGTAACAGATACCGGTAAAGGGCTTGATGAAGAACAAATGAAACACTTGTTTGAACCTTTTTCGCGATTAGGAGCGGAGTACACCGAAGTAGAAGGCACGGGTGTGGGTTTAGTAATAGCTAAATCTTTGATTGAACTCATGGATGGCACGTTAATAGTGACCAGTACACCGAAAAAAGGTAGTTGCTTTGCAATTACATTACATCAATACAATGAAGATAATGATAAGTTACATTAAGTATGGGTAAAATATCAATAAAGACGTTAGCTTAGCTTTATATTCTTTAAGATTTAACATAAGCTGTGTTGCGTATACATAAAAATAAGATGGGCAGTTGACAGGTAAAACAACAACAAACCTCGTTAATATGCAGGGAAACAACTTATGAGCACGATTCTAATAGCAGATGATAATGAGCATAACCGCTATATTGCACGATTTTTGCTTGAAGATGCGGGTCACAAGATTGATCAAGCAGAAAATGGTAACGATGCGGTTAAGTTTGCTCAGCAAGGTAACTACGATTTGGTCTTAATGGATATCCAAATGCCTGGAATGGATGGCATAGAGGCGACGAAGCTACTTAAATCCGAAGGATTCACCACGCCTATAGTCGCGTTAACAGCCAAAGCTATGCGTGGTGATCGAGAAGAAATACTCGCGGCAGGTTGTGATGGTTATATTTCTAAGCCATTTGAAGTCGATGCATTTGTTGCTGAGGTTGAAAAATATATTCAAAGTGAGTAATTCACTCATTCTAAGTTAAGACTGTTGAGTTAAACCTTTCTTTTGTTCTTTTTTTTGTAGAACTCGTAAAATAGTCTGATATCACCTTATTTTATTATTCCCATATTATTCATTGTGTTAGATGATTTATTTATCTAAAAAAAACAAACTTAAAAATAATTAGCACTATCATCAAAATAAGTGTTGACGCGGTTCTTAGCGTGCGTATAATGCGCCGCTCACTCAGGGACACAGCGAGTGACAAGCCCAACGAAAATGCGGGTTTGAGTCATTTAAGGATTGAATGATGACAGGTTAATCTGTATAGTTAACCGCCCTTGTCGGACGCACTCCGACTTCGTTCTTTAACAATTAGATCAAAGTAATTTGTGTGGGCGCTTGCGTCGTAGATGGTTTTCACCATGAATCGATGTAAGCAACCAACCAAGTCAAACCTAAGTAATTTTTTGTAATTAGTTAGTTAGTTTTTCTCGGTCAGGAAGCTTTTCATCAAAAAGTTTGGTTATCTCAAGTAACCACAATTGATTGAACTGAAGAGTTTGATCCTGGCTCAGATTGAACGCTAGCGGCATGCCTAACACATGCAAGTCGAACGGTAACAGCAGAGCTTGCTCTGGCTG
>CAZIWG010000035.1:0-25567 GCA_964542925.1 uncultured Granulosicoccaceae bacterium
GAACGATATTAGCGTTATGGATGAAGAATACCTTGAGAAAGCTCGCCAAATTATCGATGAAGTTGAATCTGGCAACATTGATGGTGCCGATAAATTGGTTGAAGAGTTATCGCGTAATCGTGATAAGAGCTTATTTCAAGAATTAGGTAAGTTGACGCGCGAATTTCATGATTCATTAAATAGTTTCAAGTTAGATTCAAAATTATCGGAGTTAACGGGTACTGAAATACCTGATGCAAAAGAGCGACTAAAGCATGTTATTGAAATGACTGATAAAGCCGCGCATAAAACCATGAACGTGGTTGAAGATTTATTACCACTTTGTGAAACCCTTGATGGTCAAGGTGAAGAAATTCATAGTTTATGGCAGCGTTTTATGAAACGTGATATGGAACCGCAAGAGTTTCGAAAATTATGTAAAGAAATAGAAACTTATCTTGAAGAACAGCATCAGGGCACAGACAGAGTTAAAAAAGGCTTAACTGAAATATTGATGGCTCAAGATTATCAGGATATTACAGGGCAAATTATTAGCCGCGTTATTAATTTAGTATCAGATCTTGAAGTGAGCCTGGTTAAATTAATTAAAGATAGTGGCGCCATGATGGAAGAGACTAAGGGTGACACGAGTAACAAAAATGAAAAGCCGACTTTAGATGGACCACAAATCCCCAGTTTAAAGAGTACTGGTGCGGTGTCTGGTCAAGATGAAGTTGATGACTTGTTATCAAGCTTAGGATTTTAAAACGATGGGAAACGGCAACATGGCTTTCGATGGTGATGAAGAAATCTTACAAGATTTTCTCGTAGAAGCGGGTGAGATTCTTGATGATTTAGGTAATCAACTTGTCGATCTGGAAAATAGCAGTGATGATCCAGAACTGCTAAATGCTGTGTTTCGTGGTTTTCATACTATTAAAGGTGGTGCAAGTTTCCTTAATCTCGATTCTCTGGTTGCCTTATGTCACCGTGCTGAAGATGTATTTAATGAACTACGTAATGGCGCTTTGCAGGTTGATGCAAAATTAATGGATGTGATTCTTCCGGTTCTTGATAGTCTTAATGATATGTTTGATGAACTACGTAATGGAGAAGAAATTTCTGAAGCCGATCTAGCGCAATTAGAGGCATTGGATGGTCTACTCGGTAAGGAAGATGCCGCAGCAGTGGAACTGGTTGCAAAAGTAGAAACACCAGCAGAACCGACAGCTGATGAACTTGAAGATGAGTTTGAAGCAATTCTTGCTGCATCAGCGACAACTGCGAATACATCGGTTGAGATAGAAACAAGTGTTGATGCGAATTCTGATGAAATTAGCGATGAAGAATTTGAAGCTATGCTGGATAAAATGCATGGTAAGGGCAATTTACCTTCTGCAGCGACTACGCCAGAATCAAAACCAGCTGACTCAGCAGCTGCTAGTGGTAAAGATGAAATCTCTGATGATGAATTTGATAATTTACTTAATCAGTTGCACGGTGATGGTGGTGTTCCTGGCGCTAATAAAGCCGCTGATGAAAGTGTAGCAGAGCCAGAAGTTAAGCCAGAACCGGTTGAGAAGCCACCTGTAGCAGCACCGAAAGCTGAAGAGAAGCCAGCAAAAAAAGCATCGGCTAAAAAATCCGTACGTGAATCAGCACAAGCTGAAACATCGGTTCGAGTTGATACTAAACGTTTAGATGACATTATGAATTTAGTCGGTGAGCTTGTACTGGTAAGAAACCGTCTCACTACATTGCAGGCGACCGTTGATAGTGAAGATGTTACACATGCAGTCACTAATTTAGATGTGATTACAGCAGATTTACAGAACTCTGTCATGAAAACACGCATGCAGCCAATCAAAAAAGTTTTTGGTCGTTTTCCGCGTGTGGTACGTGATTTAGCGCGTAGTCTGAGTAAAGAAATTAAACTCGATATGGAAGGCGAAGATACAGATCTAGATAAGAATCTTGTTGAAGCATTGGCTGATCCATTGGTGCATCTGGTTCGAAATGCAGTTGATCATGGAATAGAAATGCCCGATGAACGCGAAGCTGTGGGCAAACCAAGAATAGGTACGGTACTGCTAAAAGCATCGCAGGAAGGCGATCATATTGAGTTATCAATATCGGATGATGGCGCAGGAATGGATCCTGATATCTTACGCGGCATTGCTGTTAAGAAAGGTTTGATGGATGAAGATGCTGCCGCAAGATTAAGCGATCATGACTGCTATAATTTGATTTTCGCACCAGGCTTCTCAACCAAAGAGGAAATTTCTGATATTTCCGGACGTGGTGTGGGAATGGATGTGGTTAAAACCAGAATCATACAGCTGAATGGTTCCGTAGAAATTGATTCTAAATTAGGTGAAGGCAGCATCTTAACGATTAAAGTGCCATTAACGCTCGCGATTATGCCAACGTTAATGGTTATTTTAGGACGACAAACCTTTGCACTGCCCCTTGTCAATGTTTGTGAAATATTTGATCTTGATTTGAGCCATACCAATGTGGTTGATGGACAGAAAGTGGTAGTTGTGAGAGATAAACCAATACCACTTTATTTCTTAAGGAACTGGTTAGCAAAGAACCCACCGCCAAGAGATGAAGCAGATACAAGCCATGTTGTGATCGTTGCAATTGGTACTCAACGAGTCGGTTTTGTGGTTGATGAGTTATTAGGACAAGAAGAAGTTGTGATTAAACCATTAGGTGAAATGTTGTTAGGCACACCGGGTATGTCCGGTGCGACGATAACGGGTGATGGTAAAATTGCATTGATTATTGATGTGCCAGGGTTACTAAAAGCCTACGCGCGTCGAATGTAAGGAGTTATTACATGGTCGCGCGAGTATTGATCGTAGATGATTCCAGTTTTTTTAGACGACGAGTTAATGAAATATTAGATGCTGATAGAAATATTGAAGTTATCGGCATGGCAAAAGATGGTCTTGATGCAGTAGAGCAAGCTGCAAAATTAAAACCTGACGTCATCACAATGGATATTGAAATGCCAGTGATGGATGGTATAACAGCAGTTCGAAAGATCATGCAGTCCTCACCCATTCCTATCTTGATGTTTTCTTCCATAACAACAGATGGCGCACAAGCCACCTTAGATGCGTTGGATGCGGGTGCTGTTGATTTCCTTCCTAAGAAATTTGATGATATTTCCAGTGATCGTGATGAAGCGAAACGTTTACTCTGTGCCCGAGTCAGATTGATTGCTGCACGGGGCTTAGCAAAACCATCTTCTGTTAGCAGAACATCTCAATCTAGCGCAGCAACAACGTCGCCAGCCAAACCAGTTAGCATGCCCAGTAAGGGAAACTATCAATTAATTGCTATCGGCACATCGACGGGGGGACCGGTTGCATTGCAGGATGTGCTAACTAAATTACCTAAGAATTTCCCTTTACCTATTATATTAATCCAACATATGCCAGCAAGTTTTACACCTGCTTTTGCGCAGCGGCTGAATGGTTTATGCCAGATAGAAGTACGGGAAGCTGTAGACGGGGAAGTATTAAAACCAGGTGTTGCTTTGCTTGCACCCGGTGGTAAACAAATGGAAATAATTAAACATGGTGTAAATAGTAATATAAAGATATCAGAACCACTGCCAGGACAAAACTATAAACCATCTGTAGACGTCGCGTTTACTTCCGTAGCACAAGCCTTTCCCGGGAAAGCTTTAGCGATTGTTTTGACAGGAATGGGGGCGGATGGTCGTGAAGGAGCTAAAAAAATGAAACAGGGTGGTTCATCATTGTGGTCACAAGATGAAGCTAGTTGTGTCGTTTATGGTATGCCCGCTGCAGTAGCAGATGCAGGCTTATCCGATCATGTTTTACCGCTATCATTCATTGGCGATTGCTTGGCTAAAAGCATCTAATCATGGATTTCCTCAGCATCTTCGGAATGATTATTGCAATAGGTGCAATTCTAGGTGGCAATTTTCTTGAAGGTGGTCACATTGATTCGCTTATTCAAGTAACAGCTTTCGTTATTGTGGCAGGCGGTACAGTGGGTGCTGTGATGTTGCAAACTGAACTATCAGTTTTTGCTCGTGCATTAAAAATGCTGTTATGGATATTTTTTCCACCAAAACTAGGTTCAGAGGCAGCAGTTGAAAACATTGTTGAATGGAGCAATATTGCTCGTAAAGAAGGACTATTAGGACTCGAAGCGATTGCAGAGTCTGCTAATGATCCTTTTTCTAGTAAAGGGTTGCGATTATTGGTTGACGGCAGTGAACCTGAAGTTATTAGAAATATTCTTGAAGTTGAGGTGGATGTAAAAGAACACCACGACACTGAAGCAGCAAAAGTTTATGAGGGTCTCGGTGGATATTCACCAACAATTGGTATTATCGGTGCGGTGATGGGGCTTATTCATGTTATGAATAATTTAGCTGATCCTAGCAAGTTAGGTCCCGGGATCGCAGTTGCATTTGTCGCAACGATTTATGGTGTAGGTTTAGCTAATTTATTCTTTTTACCTATTGCAAGTAAGTTAAAAGCATTAGTGCATCATCAAACACAATATAGAGAAATGGTTATCGAAGGTATTATCGCAATAGCTGAGGGTGAAAATCCACGAAATATTGAAACTAAATTGCAGGGTTACCTGCAATAATTGGTTAATGATATGGCGCGAAAGAAAAGACAAGAAGAACATGTAAATCATGAACGTTGGTTAGTGTCTTATGCCGACTTCATTACACTTTTATTCGCTTTCTTTGTAGTGATGTATTCCATTTCATCGGTAAATGAAGGTAAGTATCGTGTTTTGTCTGATACCTTAGAGTCGGCATTTAAAAAATCAGGTAAATCAGATAAGCCTATTCAGATGGGTGAGTTAGCGAGAACACTGAATCCTCTAAATGAAGGCGTACAAAATCCAGCATCAGATAGTAAAAATGATAAATCAATCATAAAACCTATTAGAGTCAATGATGGTCAGAAGAATGAGCCGGGTCCAGGCAAGATTGGTGAAGCATCAAAGATGCTTAATGCTTTGCAAGATGAATTAAAGAACTCATTGGCTACCTTGATTGATCAAAACTTAGTTACGTTAAGGAAGGGCAAGGATGGGCTCGAAGTTGAATTAAAATCTAAATTGCTTTTTCCAAAAGCAAGTGCGCGGTTATCAGTTAAAGCCGAAAAATTATTAATAAGAATAGCATCTACTTTGTCTCGTTTCCCGACATCTATACAAGTAGAAGGTCATACGGATAGTACGCCGATTAGTACCGCTATTTATCCGAGTAATTGGGAATTATCTTCTGCCAGGGCTGCGACAGTCGTGAGTTTGTTTGCAGAACATGATATGGATCCAGAAAGAATGTGGGCAGTTGGTTATGCGCAATACCGACCTTATTCCACTATCGATACATCGTTAGAAATCTTGCAAAATAGACGAGTTGTACTTGTCATTAAGCCTGTCGTTTCAATAACACCAGTTCGTACTGATGCAACATTAGGGAACAATCTGCTTCCAGTATTGCCGACAAGAAGAATCTCTCCCAGACAAAATACAGCACAGAAAAATATTGTTTCTCCCATTCAATTACCTTCGCTTGCACCTGTTGAAGAGGCAGGACAATGAAAGTTTGGTCTATTGCTAATCAAAAAGGCGGTGTTGGTAAAACAACGACTGCAGTAAGCCTTGCCGGTTTGTTGTCAGAAAGAGGCTCACGATGCTTATTGGTAGATGCAGATCCACATGGTTCATTAACAGTGTATTTAGGTAATGATCCTGACACCTTAAGAGGTGGTTTGTACCAGCTATTTCACCAAGAAGGTGAGTACAATAAAGAAATCGTTAAACAACAAATTATTTCAAGCCAGTTTGATAATATAGATGTATTGCCTGCATCAACATCGATGGCGGCACTTGATCGTCAAATGGGCACTAAACCAGGCATGGGATTGGTGTTTGGAAAAGCATTTAAATATTTAAGTGATGACTATGATTTTGTTTTAATTGATTGCCCACCACAATTAGGTATTTTAATGGTCAATGCCTTAGCCGTTTGTGATCAGTTATTGGTGCCAGTACAGACGGAGTTTTTGGCGCTTAAAGGTCTTGAACGGATGGTGCACACTTTGCACATGATTATGCAGTCGCGTAATACCGTATTGAATTATACCGTGATCCCAACTTTATATGACCGACGTACCAAGGCATCACGAGGTGCATTAGAAGTATTACAGGATCAGTACCAAGATAATTTGTGGCCGAGTGTTATTCCTGTTGACACGCAGTTCCGTGAAGCAAGTCGTCAAGGGATTCCATTGTCATTATTAGCGCCAAAAACACGGGGTGTCGAAGCATACAGGAATTTGTTAGTTCATTTGTTAGGTGAAACAGAAACACTTAATCAGGTGGTTGCGTCCATATGAAAAAACAGGCTATCAAACAGAATGTACACTTAAGTGAACCGCAACAAGTCGTCATGGAATACCTTGATGCATTGTTGTCTGAGATTGAACCAGAAGTAGAGCCAACAGTCTCAGTAGAGCCTGTTGTTGATACGCTGCGTGAAGCAAGAGACATTGTTGAAAAAAGCGATGTACCTGTATTTACTGAGGGTGCGTCGTCGCTAGACGAGGATGAATTTCAAATTCTCTTATTTGATGTATCGGGTGTTAAATTTGCGGTACCGCTGGATAAGTTAAATGGTATTTTGGAGTGGTCTAGTTCTTTGACACCGATGCCCAATCGTTCAGATTGGTTTTTAGGTGTTTTGTCAGAGCGTGAACGGCAGATTAAAGTCATTGATATTGCTGTGTTGGTGGTTCCCTCAAAATTCAGAGCACAGCACAACACCGACAATTTGCAGAAAATTATCTTGATCGGTGACTCACATTGGGGTCTTGCTTGTGATGCAGTGTCTGAAGTGGTTACCTTACGTAAAAATGATGTGCGCTGGCGCTGCGAAACCAGTAAACGCCCTTGGCTTGCAGGAACGGTTATCGAGCATATGTGTGCATTACTCGATGCGGATGAATTTGCTGAGATGTTAGGGTCAGATCAACTGGTACCAGCAGCTTAAACTGGCATGAAAAATGCTTATTATATGTACAAAAGAGTAATTTGACGATATTTTGGCGCTACGTAGGTGGCTTTTGTAACTATTTGAATAATATTGTTTTTTAAGAGGTTATTAACATGGGGCATTTAGCAGAGAACGTAGAAGACGAGGTACTGCAATGGGTTACTTTCAGGCTTGAAGGTGAACTGTATGGTATCAACGTTATTCAGGTACAGGAAGTTTTGCGTGTCACAGAAATAGCGCCTGTGCCAGGTGCGCCTGATTATGTATTGGGCATTATTAACTTGCGCGGTAATGTGGTGACAGTGATTGATACACGACGTCGTTTTATGCTCAATGAGAGAGAAATAGACGATGACACACGTATTGTCATTATCGAAGTTATGGGTCAAATTGTTGGCTTATTAGTCGATGGTGTTGCAGAAGTTGTTTACCTGCGTGAATCGGAAGTCGAATCCGCACCAGATGTGGGTAATGATGAAAGTTCAAAATACATTCAGGGTGTCGTATCCAGAGAGAGTGGTTTATTAATTATGGTTGATGTAAACAAATTACTCAGTACCGAAGAATGGCAGGATATGGCTGAGTTATAACTAGCCTATGTTGAAGCATGGTAGGCATAAGAGACATACGACCTTTACACCCAACTTTTCCAAAGCGCCCGAGTGATAAAATTGATAAGCATCGTGACGAGCAACAACGAGAAAAAGACCCTTCAGCATTAGATGAAGAAAAAGATGATGATGGACAACCTCACGTAGATGAATTTGCGTAAGCGCTAGAAATAACCTTGATAGTTTCACTAATGGATATAATTATGGATATTGACCTTATAACAATATTACTTGGCGCAGCGGTACTAATGAGCGTTGGTCTTTGTGTGAATTTATCGATAAGAACAAGACAAGATAAAAAACGTATTGCGCAATTAGAATCGACCATGGATGAATTACAGAATAATTTCAATGCACTTTGTAGTGGTTCTGTTGGGGTAGGCAGACGGATTAGTCGTTTAGAATCAAAAACACGCCAACAAGCAGAGCGTCAATCGCGCTTAGAACATAAAGCACCCGATTTGCAAAGTTACGGTAACGCAGCTCGTTTAGCTAATAAAGGGGCAGACATGGAAGAACTTGTTGATCATTGTGGCTTGTCTCGCGGTGAAGCAGAATTGATTTTATTCTTAAATACAGAGCAACAGGCACAATCAACTCACTGATTATTTTTGTGATATTCTTCAGCTTTGCCGTTAACCATATAGGCAAAGGCAATGACTTCAGCAACTGCTACGTATAGATTTCTAGGTATTTCTTCACCGATATCAAGTCGTGATAATAAGCTAGCAAGTTCGGCATCTTCATGCAGTGGGATATTATTTTCTTTAGCGATACGATAAATTTCTTTCGCCACATTGCCGACACCTTTAGCTGTCACAGAGGGTGCTAAATCACCATCATAATGTAGCGCAATAGCCTCTGTAATATGCTCTGCATTAAAGATGACTTCACCATCGATCGTTCTACCTGTTTTTTTATTATCAGCCAATGTTATGCCTTTGTTTTAACGATATTTTCATCATGTTTGTTGCTGGGTTCAAGATCGATGTGCCCGGTGCTAAAGGTAAATTGACCTGGCGTTAAACCGTGTTTTTGCAGACCATTAGCAAGTGTGTTTTTGTTTTTCTCAAATAACTCTTGCGCTTGTTTGTTCTCGCTCTTAAAGTCGGTATGAATTTCATTCTGACCTGTACGAATGATTGCCTGGGTTTTACCTAATTCATCAAAGTCAAAGTTTAAGACGACTCGCCATTGGTGCTGCTGGTCAGCATCTTCGTCATCAGCTTGGTATTTATCCCATTCAAAACGAACCCCAATATTGTCAAAGGTTTTGCCATTAAAAACAGGCAGCTCTAAATTCAGAAACTGTCGAATAACATCATCACTGGTCATATTATTGAGTTGATGTTGTTGAATACGGGCTAGCCCTGATTCCAGTTGGTTAATTAATTCTACCAACATGGTTGAGAAGACTTGTTGCGAAGCGGGGCTTTGTTGATTTGCAACTGCATTGGTATTCACTTGCGCTTGGTTAGCGTTTATTGGCGTAAATGAAAATAGTCGCTGAAGTATTGTTGGTAAAGAGGTCATTATACGATTTATATTTTGACTATTTGTGTCGCTAGTTGTGGCAAGAGGTAAAGGGGGTAATAAAGGTCGTTGTGTTGATAATGATTGATCGGTTTGTTGTGATGGTTTTGCCGCACTAGTCAATAAAGAAGTGTAAGCATCAATAGGATTAGGTTTCCCCGAGTTTGTTTGGGGTGTAGCAGAAGTAGTTGTTGTTGCAACATTAGCTGATTTGGTGTCGGCTTGTATTTGTAATGCTGCCTGCGCAACACGTAAGAAATTGGCCTTGATATTGTTATCAGTGCGAGGAGCTACACCAGTAATAATGGCTTGCCTTAACTGGGCTTCAAGGGTGACACCACTATTTTGAATGGCTTGTCGTAGGCCATCAGTCTGGCTGACTGTTTTAACAGAAGGTAAGGTATTGACTAGCGCCCGTATCGCGGTTCGTAATTGATTGGCAATATTTTTATCGCTGGCGGTTTCGGTATTATTATTAGCAAGGTTGTTAGCAAGTTGTTTAACAACATCAATAATGGGTTGTTGCTTAGGCAAGGCAACACGCCACGCTTTGGCTAAGGTTTCCACCTGACTTGCCTGTTGGGCAATACGTAAAATGAGCCCATTTTTAGAATCTTCGACGAGTAGTTTGATGGGTTGACCTGTGGCTAATTGTATTGGGCTATCGGCTTTGACGAGTTGATTGGCAATACGCAATTCAACTTGGTTATTGGCAAGAAGGTTCTCAACCTTGGCTAATAGGGTTTGTCCAGGTTGTAACTGGGCTAATAATTCTGCTGGGCGAATCGTATTTGCGCCCGTTGTCGCAGTCGTACTGCTAGTGGCTTTGATGATCTGTTCTGGAGAAGGCGGTATTTTCATAATAACTGAGGCTATATCACCTGATAGGGATAGTATATAGTATATATAAAGAATAGGTTCCTGCCCGAATGGGCGCAATATACCGGATTTTGTATGTCAGATTTGAAAGGTGGAAAATGGTATATGCAGCGTGGCGACAAGGTCGAAGGACCTTTTGCTGCAGGTTTGATTAGTCGTCATATTCTACTTGGTCGCTTGGAAATGAATCACAAAGTGAGTGAGGACGGACAAAATTGGCAATTAGTGAAAGATGTACCCAGTTTAATCCCCGATATACTTAAAGCCGATGATGACGATCCTATGCAGCAGGAGCGTTTGATGGCCGCACGTCGATGGGCAGATGAGCGTTTAGCTGCTGATCGAAGAGGTGAAAAACCGGATGCACGTGGTGATGAACGCAGAACAAGTGATCGGCGAGATGATGAACTTGATGATATAACATCTCATCGTAGTTTATTAGGTGGGAGAGCTGTTGGCACTGAATCTAAAAGTGTTTTTTCAGCAGAATTATTTTTAGTTGCGATTGTTATCTTTATAGGCTGGGCTGGTTATTATGCCTACCAAAATAAACCTGAAGAAGTAGTGATTGATTGCAGTGCCGTACCTGCTGTAGCAGTGAATTGGACGAATTGTGTGTTATTAAATAAAGATCTCGCCTCGGCTAATCTTGAAAATGCCCTATTAAGAAATGCACGCTTGAATTCATCAAATATGCAGTATGCCAATTTACGTGGTGCAGATATGGCTTATGTGGATTTAAGCCAAGCTAATTTAGTTTCTGCCGATATGAGTTCAGCTTTGTTGAAAGGTGCAAACTTAGTGAATGCCAATTTACAAGGGGCGTCGTTGGTGAATGCAGATCTATCGTTTGCGAACTTAACGGGGGCTGATTTACGTTCGGCGAACTTAACGGGTGCAAAATTAGGCAAAGCAATTTGGGTAGATGGATCGGTCTGCGCAGCGGATGCGGTGGCTAGTTGCAATTAGCGCATTCTATTTTTCAGCAACGATATAACACACCCAACCTGCATCCGGTTCGCCTTCTTCGGTTGCTTCGTAAGTACCATCACCGTCACCGTCTTTATCAGAGCCTTCCCAATAAGTCATGACGTTCTTAAAACCGGCTTCTACGAGTAGTTCCCGTAATTCAGGCATTGTCCAAAGACGCCATTCATAAGTAAAGGCTTCTTTCATTTTAGAGCCATCAGAAAATTCAAAATGAATATGGCAAACATAATCACCGGTAATAGGATTATATTCTGATTGATCCCATGTATAGGTGAAACCTTCGTTCTCGGTGCTTTCTTCCATTAACTGGAATGCTTCGTAGCCACCAAAACAGTCGAGGAAAAAGATACCATCATTAGTTAGACCGTTAAGAACATGTTCAAAGTAACCGCGTAACACGTCCCGTTTTTTGAAATACCAGTAGCTAAAGTTCATGGCTAGAATAGCTTCAGCTTTTTCTGGTTGTGTTGTTAACACATCTTCTTTTAATAACGTAACACGACTTCGTTGTTCATCATTGAGTTTTGAAAGGTTGTTTTCTCGCCCCCACTGCAAAACATCTTCATCAAGATCAATACCTATAGCGCGATGGTCCTCACCACGGCT
The DNA here is from genome assembly GCA_964542925.1 of uncultured Granulosicoccaceae bacterium. GTDB lineage: Bacteria > Pseudomonadota > Gammaproteobacteria > AKS1 > AKS1 > Sulfuriflexus. The sequence goes on from CAZIWG010000035.1 coordinate 11,668, forward strand.
AACCCATTCTCCACAAACACTAGCCGTTCCACAAAAATCTTCGCGTAGTAGTTTTAGTTTGCGTTTGCGTATCAATTCGAAGGTTTCGCTAACAAAATCGACTTCTGTTTCAGCATTTTGCACCGAGTTTTCATAAAGCTCATGGCGATCAGCCAATTCGGCCATACTTGGCCCTTCAACATGATGGGCAGATGATTTTTTGCGTTGTTTTCTAGATTGCTTAGCCATAATGGGGGCTACCTTAGCATAGCTAGCTTGAAAGGGAATAGTTTGCGAGGCTTTTCAGCATGAACATACGGTATGTGCTAGATTTATAGTCTAATGATAATAAGATTTAGATGAGGAGGAGATCGTTGCAAGCAGAAGTGCTTAAGCAATACAGTGCTTATGTGCCTAGATTGGTGCTGAAGGATCTCTATGCGCAAAAGCAGGGCATCAAATCTGAATCTCAATTTGAAACTGCTTTGTTATTTGCAGACATCTCCGGCTTTACTGCGCTAACAGAAAAACTTGCCGAACAAGGACCGGGTGGCATGGAACAGCTCACTCAGATACTCAACGCTTATTTCGGTCATCTTATTGCCACCATTGATAGCCACGGTGGCGATATAATAAAATTTGCAGGTGATGCTATGTTAGCGGTTTGGCCTGCTATCGATGGTGTTGCACTCGTTGACTGTCAACGTGCTGCATTGCAGTGTGGTTTAGCTTCACATGCTGCATTACGCGACTTTAAAGCCCCTGATGGAACGAAATTAGCGCTTAAAATTGCTGTCTCGGCAGGCCCGTTACGCAGTTACCATCTTGGTGGCAAGTTAGGACGTAAAGAATTTACGGTCACAGGACCAGCGTTAACATTGGCTGGTGATGCAGGTGGAGAATGTCCACCCGATAAATTGGTTTGTCATAAATCAGCATGGTCATTGGTTGCTGAGGATTTTGAGGCAGAAGATATTGGGCAACACAGCATGTTGGTCAAAGCATCTCGTTCATCGGCCTTGATTGATGCGCTGGAATTCCCTCAAGTGGGTGATGAGGTGTTGGCTGAACTTAAGTCTTACATACCTGGCGCCGTTCACAGTCGTCTTAGCACGGGACAAGGTGCATGGCTTGGTGAATTAAGACGGGTGAGTGTTTTATTTATTAACCTGCCCGATATGCAAATTGATACATCGACTGAAGTTGCACAAAGTGTTATGGATGCATTACAGCGTTGTTTGTATCGCTACGAGGGCAGTATTAATAAACTCAGTGTTGATGATAAAGGTGTCAGTCTTTTAGCTGCATTGGGATTACCCCCCTTGGCACATAATGATGATCCTGTGCGCGCCGTGCTTGCGGCAATGGACATGCAAAAAGCCTTAAAAGATCTTGGTTGGCAATGTGCGATAGGGATTAGTTCAGGTCGAGTTTTCTGTGGCACGATTGGTGATGAACGTCGTCGCGAATATACTTTAATGGGTGATAATGTAAATTTAGCCGCTCGCTTAATGCAAGCGTCTAAAGGTAAAGGAGTGCTTTGTGATGAGGCCACTTATCTTGCAGCGAGTGCAGAAGTTGAATTTACTGCACATCCTGCTTTGCAACTTAAAGGCAAAGCAGAACTGATTGCAAATTTTCAACCAATTCAGAAATTGTTAACGGAAGTGCCAACGAGCACCAGCAAAGTGAGTTTGATTGGTCGTAAAGAAGAACGTGATAAGTTATTAAAAGCGTTTGAGGAATTAAAAAACAATGTTTCCGGTATCGCGATTATTAATGGTGAAGCAGGTATTGGTAAAACAGCATTGTCATCTGAAATCCGTAATCAGGCTAAATTAAATAAATTTGTTAGTTTGCGTGGATTCGCTAGCGCGATCGAAGCAGTAACACCGTATTATGTTTGGTCGCTTATTCTTAGTCAGTTATTTTTGTTAGGTAGCATTAGTGATTCTGCAGCACGACAAGTTGCTGCACTTGATTATCTTTCTGATGATGAAGATCTTGTTCGATTGTTGCCACTTTTAAGTGACATGTTATCACTCGATATGAGTGATAACGAAATTACCAGTCAAATAAGTGGTGAAGCAAGAGCAGATAATATTAATGATTTGATTGTTAATATTATTAAACTAGCGACAGATAAAAGCCCCGTTTTATTGACGATTGAGAACGCACAGTGGGTGGACTCCGCATCATGGTCGTTATTAAGGTTAGTTATTCGTGATGTACATCCATTATTGATATTGATTATTACGAGACCGATTGCTGAACCATTGCCTAAAGTATATCGTTATATAACATCTTCGCCTGACACTGTGCGTATTGATATGACACCTCTTAGTAAGGATGAAAGTTTAGAATTAGTTTGTCAGCAATTCGGGGTAAATAAATTAGCGCAAGAAATTGAAGATCTTATTAATGAAAAGTCACAAGGAAACCCCTTTTTTATTGAAGAATTGGCGAAACGTTTATTAGAATCGGAAGTGGTTGTTATTCAAGCGGGGCTTTGTTCATTAGCTGAGGGCATAAAAGACTTAGATTCATTAAATTTACCTGATACTTTAGAAGGTCTTATAACTGAAAGGATTGACCGTTTAGGGGCATCACAACAACTAGCATTAAAAGTGGCAAGTGTTATTGGCCATGCTTTTCGCTTGAATATCTTGAGGGATATTTTTCCGTTAAAGGAAGAGCAAGATAATCTTAAAAGTTTTGTTGATGATTTAGTCCGCCTAGATTTAATGATACGGACTAAGCAACAAGCTGAAGAGTCGTATGTTTTTAAGCAATATTTAACTGGTGAAGTTGCCTATAACATGCTGTTATTTTCACAACGAGAACAACTACATACTTCAGTGGCAGAATGGTATGAACGAACTAGCCCGGATAATTTGGCACCGTTTTATAGCTTGTTAGTTTATCATTTTAGTCGTGTTGGCGATGATGAAAGAACCTTAAAGTATTGTGTCAAAGCAGGTTATCAAGCAGCCAATACTTTCGCGAATTTAGAAGCGTTGAAATTTTACGAACAGGCGCTTGAGCTTGATCGTAAATTAGGTTCACCAACACCAGACTTAATGCGAGGTGAGTGGCATTTACAAATGGGTGAGGTCTATTACTCGTTAGCTAATTTTCAGCAGAGTAGAGAACACATGCAAATTGCTTTGTCACTATTAGGGCAGCCAGCAGATTTAAGTAAAGCCAAATTAATTAAAGAACTTCTCAAAGATGTAGGTTTACAATTATTGCACCGGCTTTTTCCTAAAAGATATGTTGGCTGTGAACATGCGCGAGCCCAGCAATTACTAGGTGCATCGCGTGCCTTTGAGCGTTTGGCACAAATTGCTTACATGGGGAATGATAAGCCAGTTGTTTTGTATGGCGCTTTACGTGCGTTGAATTTATCTGAGGAAGCGGGTACGTCACCCGAGTTGGCGCGTTGTTTATCAAATATATGTGTTGTTTCCAGTATGATCCCTAATTATAAGTTGGCAGAAATGTATTATCGTCTGGCGCGCGAAACGGCTATACAAACAAACAACCTTCAGTGTCAGGCTTACACCATGATGGTGACCTCTATTTATAAAACCACCACTGGACATTGGCAGGAAATCAATGATTCCATTATACCTGCGATTAACATTGCAAAGCGTATTGGTGATCACCGACGTTGGGATGAGTTAATGTTTACCATGGCACCGGGAAATTATCGTCGCGGTAAACATAAACAAGCGCTCACGCAATTTGAAGAATTGTATGAGTCAGGCCATCGTCGCGGCATTATGCAAATTCAGGCATGGGGTCTGACGGGAATGCTTTATAGCCTGATGTCTTCAGCGGACACACTTGAGATAGAAGAAAAGCTTAAGGTAGTTGATTTTGAAAAACTCAATATTGGCGATCAGGCAATGGTGAATGGGGTACTAGCGCACGCTGCATATCAACGCGGTGATATGGATACTGCGAAACTGTATACAGATCGTACCGTGTATGTAGTAAAAGGTTCTGATGTGGTAGCTCAATATGTTCTGGAAGGTTTGGCTGGGGCATGTGAGGTGTTATTGGGTCTATGGGAAGAAGACCCTGCACGTGCCATTGTTATGAAAGAACCTATGCAAATTCTTCTTAAGGCGCTCGCTAGTTATTCAAAAACAAACACGATTGGTTTGCCGCAATATTATCGTTATCTTGGACGTGAAGCGTGGTTAAAACGCAAGCAAGCACGTGCTAGGAAATACTGGCAACGTGGCTTACAAAAAGCGATTGAATTAGACATGCGTTATGAACAAGCATTACTGCGTTATGAACTAGGTCGCCACTCGGAGGGTGAAGCCTCGCGCAATTATTTATTACAGGCGCGCGATAGTTTTGACATTATCGGTGCCGAAATCAATTACCAACAAGTTGAAAAATTACTTAATCAACCGGCTTAAGGTTTTCGAGTAAATTTTCTTCCAGTAATAAATTCACTGTAAAGCGAATACCAAAACCAGTAATAGCGGTTGGTATGTGTGCTAGCCCACCTTTATTATTGCCTGATGACAAGTCAACATGTAGCCAAGGTGTTTTATTAACAAAGCGGCTAAGGAAACGACTTGCTAGAATATGATCAGGGCCGCCACTAATAGTGCATTGTTTAATGTCGGCGATGTCACTATCAAGAACAGAATCAAAATCTTTGTCGATAGGGAAGGGCCAAACACGCTCACCACTATTTTTACCTGCGCTGATAATTGAACTAAATAAGTTATCTTGGTTGGTGAATGCGCCACTATAAGTGGTGCCTAAGGCTGCAACACATGAGCCTGTTAACGTCGCATAATCAATAATCACGGCAGGTTTTTTCTTGGCTGCGAGCGAGAGGGTGTCGGCGAGAACCATGCGGCCTTCTGCGTCGGTGTGCATAATTTCAATCGTTGTGCCGTTATAAGCGGTTACCACATCATTTTGTTTATAAGCTTTAGGGCCAATATGATTTTGTGCTAACGCCAGCCAGCAATCGACGGGGAAGTCGACCTTTAGTTCGGTTAAAGCAAGCAATGTACCGAGAGCAACGGCGCTACCTTCCATGTCTTCGTGCATACCGTGCATGTATTGTGCGGGTTTTAAGTTTGTGCCGCCGGTATCAAAACAAATACCTTTACCGACTAATGAACATGCAGGTTTGGTGGTTTTTTTCTTTGGGGTATAGCGTAAATGCACAATCCCTGCATCAGCCTCTGGGCTGCCTTGCGCCACGGCAACAAAGGCGCCGGCCTTTTGTTTACGTAAGCTCGCCATGTTATTAAATTGCATTTTCCAGCCATGTTGTTTAGCTAGTTTAACTACCCGTTTACGATAGTTACCCGGCGTTAATTCATTGGGTGGCAGGGTTGTGAGTGCGCGTGCAAGGTTGTTGCCTTTTGCTGTTGCCAGACAAACACGGGTATCGAGTTTTTGTTTTTGATTAAATAAATGTACGGTTTTTAATTTACGTTTAGCCAGCTGTTTTGACTTGAAACTAGGCATGAGTTCGTTGGCAGCCAGAATGGCAGAGAGCATGGCTTCAGCAACTTGACTTGCTTGTTTGGCATTGAGACCAGGCATGGCGATGCTGAGGCTAGTTGGGTTACTTTTTAATTGTGTCGCCACCAATTTGCGCGCTAGCGTTAACAAATCAAATGCACTGATTACTTTGCTAATACTGGCAATACTGGTTTGCGTCGCGGCCTTATTAGGTAAATCCAGCTCAAATTGGGTATTTTGTTCTGAATCGCGTTTAAAACGTGCTTTCAAATCAGCTTTATGAGCCATATTTGGCCATTTTCCCTCTTTAATTGACTCTGGGAGCAGCAAAATCAGCTGATGGGTATTGTTTAATTCAGTCTCTGTTGGGGTGCTTAGATGTTGTTTTATCTGGATTTTCATTGAATTACTCGCCTAATTTGCAGGTGTTATACCTTGACCTTATCGGCCAAAACACCGATCATAGCGCGCCTGTTTGTTAACGGATAGTAAAAGGATACAAATGAAGCCCGCTGACAAGAAACGAGTTTTAAAAGAAATGCTCTTTGCGCGACGTTTTGAAGAACGTTGCTATGAAGCCTATGTTGAACGCAAAATCGGTGGATTCTTGCACTTGTACCCAGGTGAGGAAGCCTGTGCCTACGGTGTATTAGAAGCGGCGAAGCCGGGTCACGACTATGTCATGACCAGTTACCGCGATCATATTCATGCGATTAAGTCAGGTGTCTCCCCCAAAGAGGTGATGGCTGAATTATTCTCGAAAGAAACCGGTTGCTGTAAAGGCCTCGGTGGGTCGATGCACATCTTCGGTGCGGAACACCGTTTTATGGGTGGTTATGCTTTAGTGGGAGGACCTTTCCCATTGGCGGCGGGTATTGCCAAAGGCATCAAACTAAAAGGTGGCGATGAAATTTGTATTTGCTTCCTCGGAGATGCGGCGAATAACCAAGGCGTGTTCCACGAAAGTTTAAACATGGCGAAGGTTTGGAATTTACCCGTCCTCTACGTGTGTGAAAACAACTTGTATGGTATCGGTACCCGTATTGATCGTTCGACAGCCGTTGTTGATCAATACAAACGTGTTAGCGGTTATGACATTCCTTCTGCTCAGGAAGATGGTCAGGACTTCGATAAGGTTTATGCTGCGGCACAAATTGCCGTTGACCATGTGCGTAGCGGTAAAGGACCTTATTTCCTTGAGTTGATGACCTATCGCTATCGTGGACATTCGATGTCCGATTCAAATGCATATCGCACCAAAGAAGAAGAACGTATGTGGGGTAAACGTGACCCGATTATTATTCTTCGTGATCGTCTGATGGAAGCAGGTGAAGTAACACTGGATGAATACAAGCAAATGGATGCAGACATTCTTGCTGAAATTGAAGATGACATTATCAAGTTTGCAGAAGAGTCGCCTGAACCCTCTGCAGAATTATTAGATAAATATGTACTTGCTGAAAACGACCCTTGGGTGCGTGGAGGTGCTAAGTAATGGCTGAAATAATGTACTGGGAAGCCTTGCGCCGTGCCCATGATGAAGAGATGGATCGTGATCCACTGGTTATTTGTATGGGTGAAGACATTGGTGTTGCTGGAGGTACCTACAAAGCAACCAATGGTTTGTATGACAAGTTTGGTTCTGAACGTGTGATAGATACGCCAATTTCAGAAGGGGGTTACACCGGTTTAGGTATTGGTGCTTCTTTTGTCGGCGTGCGCCCTATTATTGAAATCATGTCAGTCAACTTTGCATGGCTTGCGATGGATCAACTTTTTAATACAGCCGCAAAAGTGCGTTACATGTCGGGCGGCCAACTTGAAGCACCTATTGTTGTTCGATCACCAGGCGGTACTGCGCATCAATTAGGCGCACAGCATTCTGCACGTATGGAAAAAGTGTTTATGGGTATCGCCGGTTTACGTGTGGTCACACCATCAAACCCTCGTCAGGCTTATGGTTTACTTAAATCTGCCGTGCGTTGTAATGATCCAGTATTCATTAATGAGCACGAACTCATGTACAACATGAAAGGCGAAGTGCCAGACGAAGAATATTTCATGCCATTAGAAGGCAGTGAAGTCACACGTGAAGGTTCTGACGTGACGTTATTCGGTTACAATATTTCAGTGCATTGGTGTTTAGCCGCGGCAGAAACGCTTGCCAGTAAGCATGGTATCAACGCAGAAGTGATTGACCTATTTTCGTTGAGTCCCTTAGACCGTGAAGGTATTAAAGCCTCTGTGTCGAAAACGCATCGTGCTATTATCGTTGAAGAAGCCGAACCTGCAGTGGGTGTGGGGTCTGAAGTCATGGCCATTATCAATGAAGAATGTTTCTTTGAACTGGATGCGCCGCCGGTGCGTGTATCGGCTAAAAATATTCCGATTCCGTATAATCATAAACTGGAAAAAATGGCGATTCCAACAGCACAACATGCCGTCGATGCAGTACTAAAACAATTTGGTTTGTCCTGATTCCAGACAAGTAATCTTTTAAAAATCGGGTAGTTGCTTTATCTATGAAATAAGCGGCTACCCGAATATAATTAACGAAAAAAAATATTATGGCTGATTCCTATACGATTAAAATGCCACAGCTTTCGGATACTATGACCGAAGGTGTTGTTGTGAGCTGGGAAAAAAATATTGGTGACAAGGTAGAGCGTGGCGACATTGTTGCAACAGTCGAAACCGACAAAGCCATTATGGATGTGGAAGTATTCCGTGAAGGTTATCTTTCCGGACCACAGGCGGCGGTTGATAGTACCGTTACAGTGGGTGATTCGATTGCCTTTTTGGTAGCGAATGCCGATGACGTGCAAGGCGCAGATTCAGACGCACCAGACGATGCACAAAATGCTGGCAGTGAAGGTAAGCTAGAAATTGAAGTTGCCGCGGATATCGGTGTACCAGAAGGTATTGCCCACACAATTAAAATGCCGCAGTTGTCAGATACGATGACTGAAGGTCTAGTGGTTAGTTGGGAAAAAGCCATTGGCGATAAGATTGAACGTGGCGATATTGTTGCGACAGTAGAAACAGATAAAGCCGTTATGGATGTTGAAGTTTTCCGTGAAGGTTACTTGTCAGGACCGATTACTAAAGAAGACAGCACTATCGCAGTAGGCGAAGCGATGGGCTACTTGGTTGATAATGTTAATCAAGTTGTTGATACAGAACACACGGGTTCAGGTGGCGTAGTAGCTGCTGCGGAAACAACATCGGCTGCACCTGCAATGCGTAAAGCATCTACTCCAATGCCGGCGGTAAACAGCAATGTTGCACCAGCCCCACGTCCTGATAATAAACAGGCCACCCCATTTGCGCGTCAGTTGGCTGCATCTTTACACGTTAACTTGAATACCTTGCATGGCAGCGGTCCAGACGGTGTTATAACCGCTGATGATGTGCGTCGTGCACAGCCGATTGAACGCCCAACTGAAATTGGTGCACAAGTACCTGCGCATGTGATGCCTGAAATTCAGGTACCGGGACATGGCCGTGATATGACCGCGATGGAAAAAGCCGTGAGTCATTCAATGAGTGCTTCATTGACGATGCCAACGTTCCGTGTTGCGATTAACGCTAAACCGGGCGCAATTATTAAAGCGGCTAAAGCACAGGGTGTTTCGGTTACCGTTGCTATTGCCAAAGCCTGTGCGGTTGCCATGGCGAAACACCCGAGCATGAACTGGGCTTATCAACCCGTCGATAAAATTGTTGAGCGTGAAAATATTGATATTGGTATGGCTGTCTCTGCCGATGGTGGTGGCTTGGTTGTACCGGTTTTACGTCATTGCGAATCTCGTAGCCTTGAAGAACTCAATGAAAGCTGGGGCGATCTAGTCGGACGTGCACGTAAACGTCGTCTCGCTCCAGAAGAATATGCGAACCCAACCTTCATGGTTTCAAACATGGGCATGATGGGTGTGAGTTATTTTGATGCGATCCCTACACCGGGTACCGCTGCTATTTTAGCAATCTCGGCAGCCGGTCCAGATGGTATGCCATTAACGATTACTGCCGATCACCGTGTTGTAAACGGTGCTGAAGTGGGTATGTATTTGAACACATTAAAAACAGCGATCGAACAACCGGAGGACTGGATGGGACCAACAGGACCAGCCATCCCAGAAGGGGATTGGGATTACGATGTCGTCGTGATTGGCGGTGGCCCGGGCGGTGAAGATTGTGCCCGTGACTTAGCCGGACATGGAATCAAAGTGGCAATGATCAATGATGCGCCGTTCCCGGGTGGCGAATGTTTATGGCGTGGTTGTATTCCATCCAAGGCATGGCGTGCGGCGGCTGATCGTATGCGTGATCGTGCCCATGATGCACACCTTGGTGTGATGGGTACCACGAAAGCAAAATTAGATTGGGCTGCGCTAGAGAAAACCCGTCGCTATGTTTTAGAAACACGTGGCGAGATGGCACTGAAAACAGACAAGGGCGTTAAAGTCGATGTCATTCAAGGTTATGCTTTGTTTGAAAGCGATCACCGTGTGTTTGTTGATACCAGTGCGAATAGCGATAACCCACATGCACGTACACCATTAGGTGATGGCTCTGGTGGTCGTCATATTAGTTTTGGTTGTGCTGTGATTGCTACCGGTGCGCCACCGTTTGTTCCACCGATCCCGGGTGCAGCAGAAGGTATTGAATCAGGCGGTGTTTTAACTTCAGATACAGTTTGGGGTTTAACCGGTGTACCAAAGAAATTAGCGGTTGTGGGTGGTGGTGCGATTGGTGTTGAAATGGCACAAATCTTCCAAGACTTTGGTACTAAGGTAACTTTGTTTGAAGCACAAGATCGTATTCTTGCCGAAGTTGAACCTGAAATTGCTAAACACTTAACCGCTATTTTGAACGATGATCCTAATTTAACTATTTTGACTGAAACCGGTTTGGCCTCAATCAAAGGTAAGCCGGGTGCGATGAAATTGTCTTACAAAGATAGCGATGGTAAGTCACACACTCAAACCGTTGACTACGTTATTATGGCAACGGGTAAACGCCCAGCCTTAGAACCTTTGCAGTTAGGCAAGGCGGGCATTGAAGTTGAAAATGGTGTGATTAAAGCCGACACACGTTGTCGTACCAGCGTGCCACATATCTTCGCTGTGGGCGATGTGATTGGTGGCTTGATGTTAGCGCACACAGCGGGTCAACAAGGTCGTGTTTCAGCGATGACGATTCTCGGTGAAGACATGCAGTACGATCAAGATATGGATTCCGGTGTTATTTTCTCTCGTCCCGAAGCTGCGTTTGTTGGTTTGTCTGTCGAACAAGCTAAGGCGAAAGGTATTGATGCAGTTGAAGTGAAAATGCCAATGAGCATTGATGCAAAAGCGATGATCACCAATGAAACACAGGGCATGATCAAAATTGTTGCCGATAAAGCCACGCAACGCGTGATTGGTGTGCATTACTTAGCCGACCATGCGGATACTTTGATTGGTGAAGGTGTCATGATGGTCTCTGGTCGTATGACATTGACTCAAGTCGCTAATGCGATTCATCCGCATCCAACCCAAACTGAAATGTTTGGAGAAATGGCGCGTCGTTTATTGTCACGGTTACGTCGTAGCAAGAAGAAATAATCCCCATCTCGTCATTGCGAATCCGTGTTTAGGGTTTTTCTAAACGCGGGTGTGGCAATCTCTGTGGTCCGCTATTGAACCATAGAGATTGCTTCGCCAATGAAACTGGCTCGCAAAGACCGAGTTTTATCAATTCTCATCATAATGTCTCGTCATTGCGAATCCGCGTTTAGGGTTTTTCTAAACGCGGGTGTGGCAATCTCTGTGGTCCGCTATTGAACCATAGAGATTGCTTCGCCAATGAAACTGGCTCGCAAAGACCGAGTTTTATCAATTCTCATCATAATGTCTCGTCATTGCGAATTCGCGTTTAGGATTTTTCTAAACGCGGATGTGGCAATCTCCCCATTTCAGCTAAAGATTTAGGCTATTTTACCGATATAGTGAGTAGTGGTTACTTATTTTAACGGGTGAATGCCGTGCGCATCTTTTCTAACTCATTGATTTTAATTGTATTAATGCTTGCTGGGCTACTTTTGCCTGCGATGGCAACGGCACATAATCTGCGTTACGAGACCACGTTAGATCAATCACGTTGGGAAACCCGTTCATCGCCCCTAGAATGTCGTTTAAGCCATACGATTGATTATTATGGTAAAGCTGAATTTATCCGTAAGGCCGGTCGTGATATCTATTTAAGCCTGACAATCGATCAAGGTGGGCCGAGTGGTGGCAAAGCGCGCTTAGTGGCTCTTCCTTCGGCTTGGCAGCATAAATTGGCAGGGCGATCTCTTGGCAAAGTACCCTATAAAGGCGGTCGTGACCCCTTCCGTTTCAGCCAATTACAGGTACGAAGAATGCTCGCTTCCTTAGAATTGGGCTTACGTCCTGCCATATATTATCGTAATCGCCAAAGTGGTGTTAGCGATGTCGAAGTGGTCTTATCAGCGATTAATTTCAAACAAGGCATGGAAACATTCCGTTCATGTATGGCAGGCTTAATATCGCTGGATTATGCCTTAGCCAGTAATACCAATATCCTATTTGGTGATCGTGGAGCCAAGTTGGATAGTGCTTCTAAACGCCGTCTTGATGCGATTGCACTGTTTGTTAAAGCAGATAAAGACATTAAGAAAGTGACTGTCGAGGGTTATAGTGACAATATTGGTAGTCGTGGTTCCAATTACGCCTTATCACGCGAGCGTGCCCTCGCGGTTCGTGAATATCTGCTAGCACGTGGCATACCTGCTTCAATGATTGAATTTGAGTATTTTGGTGAACATGAGCCAGCTCATTCAAATCGTACCAAGAAAGGGCGCTTACTGAATCGCCGAGTTCAAGTACAGCTCAAAAAAACCTTTTAAGACCATTTTGTAAGCATTCTGGTCGCCTTTGCCCGAGTCGGGTATAATCCGCGCTGTTTTCAAATTTCTGCTTTTCTGTGATATCCACGGAAGGCGTGGGACATAATTATGAGTAAACGTAACATCAATAAAGTGGTATTGGCTTATTCCGGTGGTTTGGATACGTCAGTGATCTTGAAATGGCTAGAAGATGTTTATGACTGTGAGGTCGTGACTTTTACTGCTGATATCGGGCAGGGTGAGGAAGTCGAGCCTGCACGTGCCAAAGCAGAAGCCATGGGCATTAAAGAGATCTACATTGAAGATTTGCGTGAAGAATTTGCCCGCGACTATGTATTTCCTATGTTTCGTGCCAATGCAATTTATGAAGGCGAGTATTTACTTGGCACATCGATTGCGCGCCCCTTAATTGCAAAACGTTTAATTGAAATTGCCAACGACACGAATGCTGATGCAATTTCCCATGGAGCAACGGGGAAAGGTAATGATCAAGTGCGCTTTGAACTGGGTGCTTATGCGTTAAAGCCGGGTGTGGAAATTATCGCTCCATGGCGTGAATGGGATTTAAACTCACGTGAAAAATTGATGGCGTATGCCGAAGAACATGGTATTGCAGTTGAAATGAAGCAGGGTAAAAAATCGCCATACTCGATGGATGCAAATTTATTACATATTTCTTATGAAGGCGGCATTCTTGAAGATCCTTGGGCAGAGCCTGAAGAATCGATGTGGCGTTGGACTGTCTCACCTGAAAACGCACCCGATGAAGCAACCTATATTGAGCTGGGTTTTGAGAAAGGCGATATTGTTAGTATTGATGGTAAAGCGACTTCTGCAGCAACAGTCATGGAAGTTTTAAATAAAGTCGGTGGTGAAAACGGTATTGGTCGTGATGATATTGTAGAAAACCGTTTTGTAGGCATGAAGTCACGCGGTTGTTATGAAACACCCGCCGGTACCATTATGTTGAAAGCGCATCGTGCGATTGAATCCATTACGCTTGATCGGGAGGCGGCACATTTGAAAGATAGCTTCATGCCAAAGTATGCCGAGTTAGTTTATAACGGTTTCTGGTGGAGTCCTGAACGCCTCATGATGCAAAAAATGATCGACGAGTCACAAAAGAATGTGAATGGGTCGGTACGCCTTAAACTGTATAAAGGTAATGTCGTTGTTGTTGGTCGTAAGTCGGAATCGGATAGTTTGTTTGATGAGAGTATCGCGACCTTTGAAGATGATGATGGAAGCTATGATCAAAAAGATGCGGAAGGATTTATTAAACTGAATGCTCTACGGTTGCGTATTGCAGCTCGGAAGCGGGATATTTGATTCCGATTGAGAGAATGTATTGCTGCATAAGTATGTTCTTCTCCTCCACGCTCATCCTTCGCTAACGTCGGCGAAGAACATACTTATGCAACAATACGTGTGGATTTGAGGTTATGCACTCTCGAGGTCGAACAATTAAGCTTCATATTGAAGTGGAGTCAGCCTGTTTATCTC
>CAZIWG010000036.1:0-24594 GCA_964542925.1 uncultured Granulosicoccaceae bacterium
AACTATGTCTTACGACAACCCCTTATCGTTGAATGACTTATTTTACATTAGCATCAATCGCGATATCGAAGGGGGCAGCGGCCGCGCCAAAGGTACCGATGGTTACACCATGCATTATTCATTGCCTATAAAAAACTGGTTACTCAGTGCTACAGCCAGTGGGTTTGATTTCCGCCAAACAGTGGCGACGGCTGCGCGTTCGACAAGCTTCAGCGGTGAGAGTAACACCGCAGAAATTCGTCTATCACGTCGCCTTTACCGTGATGTGCAGAGCCGCACCACCGGTTATGTCCGTACCTATCTGCGGAGCTCACGTAATTTTATTAATAACATTGAAGTGGGCTTGCAACGCCGCCGTACTGGGGGCTATGAAATTGGTGTAAACCACCGTGAATACATCGGCAACAACACACTCAATGTCAGCCTTGCTTGGCGTCGAGGTACCGGTGCATTTAATAGCCTTGCTTCACCGGAAGATCCGTTTGGTGAAGGTGCATCACGCCCTTCGTTGTACACCGCAACCGTGTCGTTAGATGTGCCATTTAAGCTAGGTAAACAGCGGCTACATTACAATGGTTTGGTACGTTGGCAGCACAATGTAACGCCACTCGTTCCGCAAGATCGTTTTTTTATTGGCGGGCGGCATACCGTACGCGGCTTTGATGGTGAACAAGTATTTTCTGCTGATAGAGGATGGTTTATTCGTAATGACGTCAGTGTAGCATTAGGCAAAAGTGGACAATCTGCTTACCTAGGTCTTGATTACGGCGAAGTCGATGGTCAGGCAAGTAAATTTTTATTAGGCAAACATCTTGCTGGTGGCGTGGTGGGGTTGCGAGGGCAATATAAAAAAATAAGTTATGACGTCTTTGCCGGTAAACCTATTTCGAAACCAGAGGGGTTTCGTACAGCCAAGATAGTTTATGGATTTAATCTTACGCTGTCGTTTTAAAAAATATATTTGATATATGGTCACCGGTATGTGGCTAGTGGATTTAAGTCAACCAATGATGGCGGTTTTTTCGTCAATTCGGTATCCTTACGCCCTTTGATGATTGGCTGTAGAAATACCATGGAAAATACCCCTTACGAACCGCAACAGGTTGAGCAAACTGCTCGTGATTACTGGCAGGATAACGCTTGTTTTCGCGCAGTTGAAGACCCTGATCGTGAGAAGTTCTATTGTCTGTCTATGTTCCCGTATCCGAGTGGGCGCTTGCACATGGGGCATGTACGTAACTACACCATTGGCGATGTGATCAGCCGTTACCAGCGCATGTGCGGTAAAAATGTCATGCAGCCAATGGGCTGGGATGCCTTTGGCTTGCCCGCTGAAAATGCAGCGATTAAGAATAATGTAGCGCCGGCTAAGTGGACCTATGAAAATATCGACTATATGCGGGATCAGTTAGGGCGTTTGGGCTTTGGCTATGACTGGGATCGTGAACTGGCCACCTGCCATCAAGATTATTACCGCTGGGAACAGTGGTTATTTACCAAATTGTATGAAAAGGGCTTGGTTTACAAAAAAACTGCGCCGGTAAACTGGTGTCCGCATGACATGACGGTGCTGGCAAATGAGCAGGTGATCGATGGCTGCTGCTGGCGTTGTGATACGGCAGTTGAGAAAAAAGAAATCCCTCAATATTTCATGAAGATCACGGCTTATGCCGATGAGCTATTGGCGGATTTAGATGATCTCACCGAATGGCCGGAACAAGTGCGTACCATGCAGCGTAACTGGATTGGCCGTTCTGAGGGTGTGGAAGTAGTCTTTGATGTGAATGGTGAGCAATTAAAAGTCTTTACTACTCGCCCAGATACCTTAATGGGTGTGAGTTATGTAGCGGTTGCGCCCGAGCACCCACTCGCGATAGAGGCGGCTAAAAATAATCCTGCACTAACCACCTTTATTGATGAATGCAAAGTCATGGAAACTTCCGAAGCGGCGATGGAAACCATGGAAAAGAAGGGCGTTGATACGGGATTAAAAGCAACCCATCCTATCAGCGGTGAGGAAGTGCCCGTGTTCGCTGCCAACTTCGTTTTAATGGGCTATGGCGAAGGTGCAGTGATGGCGGTGCCAGCACATGACCAACGTGATTTCGAGTTTGCCCAGAAATACGGTTTACCTATTAAACAAGTCATTAAACCTGTCGATGGCAGCGAAGTGGATATCAGCGCTGCTGCTTACACAGAAAAAGGTGTTTGTTTTGACTCCAGTGAATTTGACGGCATGGACTTTAAGATTGCATTTAAAGCAATTTCAGCACGTCTTACCTCACAGAATAAAGGTGAAGTGAAAGTAAACTTCCGCTTACGTGACTGGGGTGTTTCCCGTCAACGCTATTGGGGCGCACCTATTCCTATTATTAACTGCCCATCTTGTGGTGAAGTGGTGGTGCCGGAAGATCAACTGCCCGTAGTACTGCCGACGGATATCGATTTCGATGGCGTGGGTTCACCGATTAAAAAGATGCCTGAGTTTTACGAAACCACCTGCCCATCTTGTGGCGGCAAAGCGGAACGTGAAACCGATACCTTTGATACCTTCATGGAATCGTCGTGGTACTACGCACGTTATGCCTGCAAAGATAACGACAAGGCTATGCTAGATGAACGCGCCGCCTACTGGTTGCCGGTAGATCAATACGTGGGCGGTATTGAACACGCGATTTTGCATCTGCTCTATGCACGTTTTTATAATAAATTAATGCGCGACGTGATCCCCGAGGTAGCGGGCATTGATCTTAAATTACCGAATGAACCGTTTAAGCGCCTGTTAACGCAAGGCATGGTATTGAAAGACGGCAGTAAAATGTCAAAGTCCAAAGGCAATACCGTTGACCCGCAATCACTGATTAAAAAGTATGGTGCAGATACCGTACGTTTGTTCACTATGTTCGCTGCGCCACCTGAACAATCCTTAGAATGGAATGACGATGCAGTAGAAGGTGCCTCACGCTTTCTGCGTCGCTTATGGAAACTCGCAATCGAAGCGCCTCAAGCAAGCGACATAGATTGGAGTAAAGCCGATGCAGAGGTGCGCAAACAGCGCAGCGAATTGCACAGCTTATTAGAACAAGCCAATCATGATGTTGAGAAATATCAATTTAATACCGTGGTGGCGGCAGGCATGAAAATGTTGAACTTGCTGTCAGAGTTAGAAAAAACCGATACCAAAGGTAAAGACGCGTTGTGTGCTGAAGGCGTGGATATTTTGTTGAGCTTGTTAGCCCCGATTGTGCCGCATATTACCCATGATTTGTGGCAACGCCGTGGACACAAAGAGGCGATGATCGATGCCAATTGGCCCGCTGTCGATGCTGATGCTTTGGTGCGAGATACCCTCGAACTGGTGGTGCAGGTGAACGGTAAATTACGCGCTAAAATCAGTGTTGCCGCCAGTGCGGATAAACAGGCCATTGAAGAACAAGCACTTGCAGATGAGCACGTGCTTCGCCATACCGAGGGTAAGACCGTGCGTAAGGTCATTGTGGTGCCGGGTAGGCTGGTGAATATCGTTGTGTCGTGATAACTTCACGTCCACGGGAGAGAATATGAACGTTTTACGCTTATTACTGATTTCAACATTTTTGCTGCTAGCAGGCTGTGGTTTCCACTTACGCGGCAATATTGATTTACCATCCGATCTGCAACGCATGTATGTTGAAGGCACTTCAAAGTATTCCGGTATTGGTGTCGAATTACGGCGTAGCTTACGCGCTAACGGTATTGATGTGGTGGATACTGCCAGTGCTGCACAAGTTATTTTGAAAGTATCCGGTTCAAATTACCGTCGGCGTTTACTTTCTGTCTCCGGTGCATCGGGTAAAACCGCCGAGTATGAATTGATTTATACCCTGAGTGTGAGCCTGCAAGACAAGCAGGGTAAAGTGCTGCAAACGCCTCAAACACTCCGTCAATTACGTGATTACACTTATGATAGAGATAATGTTCTGGGTAAAGGTAATGAAGAAACACGTTTCCGTATTGAAATGGAACGTGATTTGGTTCGTCAGGTTTTACGTCGCCTACAGTCTTATCGCCGTGGCTAAATGAAGCTCGATGCTGGACAGTTAGACTCCCATCTTCAAGGTGATCTCGCTCCCGTTTATATCCTCAGTGGGGATGAAACGCTACTCGTACAAGAAGCCGCCGATGTGATCCGTTTAGCCGCACAGCAAAAGGGTTTTACTGAACGGCTGGTCATGCACGTTGATCGCAGTTTTGATTGGAATGCCCTTTATGATGCGGCCAATGCTCTCTCACTGTTTGCCGAACAGCGCCTCATTGAATTACGCTTGCCTACTGGCAAGCCTGGTGATGCAGGGCGTAAAGCCTTACAAGCTTGGGCAGAACACCCCCCACAAGACACCGTATTGCTGATTATTACAGGCAAACTTGAAGCCAGTATTTCCAAGACCAAGTGGCATAAAGCTATGGATAAATTAGGTAAAAACATTGTGATTTGGCCACTGGATTCAAATCGCTTGGTAGGTTGGATCAGTGCGCGCATGCGAGCCAAGGGCTTGCAACCGGAGGCGGCTGCAGTGGAATTACTCAGTCAACGGATTGAAGGTAATTTGATGGCAGCGGCGCAAGAAATTGAAAAATTGCTTTTACTCCATGGCGAAGGTCCGATTAGCCTCGATGATATTGATGATGCTGTCACGGATAATGCCCGTTTTGATATTTATAAATTGGTGGACACTGCCTTGTCGGGTGATGCGGCTTATACCCAAAGAATGTTGAACCGTTTGCGTGAAGAAGGTGTCGATCCGGTATTGGTTTTATGGGTTTTATCGCGTGAAATCCGTTCTTTAGCTAAAATGGCGGGAGAAAGCGCCTCCCCAGCAGGGCGACCTGATGCGGCAAAACTGGATCAGGTATTAACCCAATATAGAGTCTGGCAGAAACGTAAGGTATTGATTAAGAATGTATTAATGAAGTATGGTCCTCGCCGCTGGCAGGGTTTACTGATTGCCGCCGCACGAATTGACCGGTTAATTAAAGGTCAATCCACGGGCAATGTGTGGGATGAATTGTTACAATTATGTCTTGCTTTAGCGGGTTTAAACGCGGCAACTGTTTTGCAGCGCAGTATTGCCCGTAGCCAAGCGATGTAACACAGCTTAAGTGCCTGATATGAGATATAGAAAATGCAAACAAATTTGAAAACCACCCAAACGGATATCGCCGCTTACATGCGGGAATTGGGCGTGCGTGCACGTAAAGCATCACGTGAAATGGCGCGTGCCAATACGGCGCAAAAGAATGCGGCGCTCTCTGCGATTGCGGATGCTTTATTAGCATCGCGAGCAAGTCTGCTGGCGGCCAACGTGCAAGATATGGAAGCTGGACGTAAAAATGGTTTGGATGCCGCCTTACTCGATAGACTTGAACTTAACGATGAGCGTATTGATGGGATGGCAGAAGGCTTACGTCAAGTTGTGGCACTGCCTGATCCTATTGGCGAAATTGAAGACATGAAGTACATGCCTAGCGGCATACAGCTAGGTAAAATGCGTGTGCCTTTAGGGGTAATTGGCATTATTTACGAATCGCGTCCAAACGTGACTGCCGATGCCGCCGCCTTGTGTTTAAAGTCAGGTAATGCAGCGATTTTACGCGGTGGTTCAGAAGCCTTTCATTCCAATCAGGCGATTGCAAGCTGTGTGAGACAAGGGCTTGCTGTGGCTGACTTACCTGCTGAAGCAGTACAAGTGATCGAAATAACGGATCGCGCAGCGGTGGGTGAGCTTATTACCATGAGTGAGTTTGTTGATGTGATTGTGCCTCGTGGCGGCAAAGGTCTAATTGAACGCATTACCGATGAAGCGCGTGTGCCGGTAATTAAACATTTACACGGCGTTTGCCATGTTTACATTGACGACAAAGCCGATTTTGATAAGGCGGTTGCGGTTGCGATGAATGCAAAAACACAGCGTTACGGTACCTGTAATACCATGGAAACCTTATTGGTTGCTGATGGGATTGCGGCACAAATACTGCCTGTTTTAGCTGAACAATATGTGGCAAAAGGTGTTGAGCTTCGCGGTTGTGAAAAAACTTGCGCGATTGTCGATGCAGCCATTGCCGCCACCGAAGCAGATTGGGACGAAGAATATCTCGCGCCTATTTTGTCGATCCGTGTGGTGGATGATATGGATGCGGCGATTGATCACATTCATGCACACGGCTCCGGTCATACTGAAGCGATCATGAGTGAAGACATTACCCGTGCACGTCGTTTTATTAGTGAAGTGGATTCAAGCTCAGTGATGATTAATGCCTCAACGCGTTTTGCAGATGGATTTGAATACGGTTTGGGTGCAGAAATTGGTATCAGTACCGACAAGATTCATGCACGTGGTCCAGTGGGTTTAGAAGGACTCACTTCACAGAAATATATCGTGATTGGTGATGGTCATATTCGCGGTTGATTCAATGGCGTTTGTTTAATGGCATCAATCGGTATTTTGGGTGGCAGTTTTGATCCGGTTCATCGTGCGCATATTCAGATTGCCTTAACAGTTTTAGAATTTCTTAAACTTGATGAAGTGCGTTTAATGCCTTGTCAGCAATCACCAACACGATTTGCACCGTTAGCAAGTGCTGAACAGCGTTTGGCAATGTTACATTTGGTTGTTAACGCGCATGAAAAAATATGGGTAGATGATCGAGAACTGCATCGTGCCGCGCCGTCATACAGCGTCACTAGTTTAAGAGAACTTCGTGCGGAGTATCCTCAAGCGGCGTTATTTTTTATTGTCGGGGTTGATGCGTTTAATGGTTTATTAGATTGGTACCACTGGCAGGAAATATTTGAATTAGCGCATTGTGTGGTGGTGGAACGTCCCGGAGAACAACTGGCAGCAGAAGGTGAATTAGCCCGCATATTAGTAGAGCGAGGCACAAATGAAAAACCAGCTAGTTTATCAGGCGCTATTATTACAGGTTTAAAATGTGAATTGCCGCATTCATCAACAGCAGTTCGGCAAGCATTAAAAACGGCCACATCGGTCGAACGACTACTGGAAAAACCAGTGAGTGATTACATACAGGAAAACAGGTTGTATCAATGAGTAAAGCAGTGAAATTAAAAGTAAGTGAAATGAGTCAGGTAGTGGTCGAGGCGCTTGAAGACGTAAAAGCGATTGATATTCGTGTCATAGATGTTGAGGGGATGAGTAATTTTACCGATCACATGATTATTGCTAGCGGCAGTACAACGCGTCAGGTGAAAGCACTTGCCAACAGTGTTGTGGTCGATGCTAAAAAAGCCGGTATGAATGTGCTCGGTCAAGAAGGCGAAAACCCAGGTGAATGGATACTTATTGATTTAGGTGATGTAGTGGTACACATCATGGTGCCGCAAGTACGCGATTTTTATAATCTTGAAAAACTTTGGAGTGTTGAAGGTCGACCATCTGAAGAAGACAGTATTTTATAAGGCTTTACGTTAAGGCAATGCATATCCATATTTTCGCAGTAGGGCAAAAAATGCCGGCTTGGGTAAGCAGTGGATATGATGAATTTATTAAACGCCTGCCAAAAGAATTTACTCCAATACTTAAAGAAATCTCCCCAGGGCGACGATCCAAAAACAGTGATTTAAAACGCGCGATTGCCGAAGAATCTGAACGACTTCTACAAGCTATTCCAAAAGATTGTACGGTTATTGCGCTTGATGAAAAGGGCAAGTCGTGGACTACACGGCAACTTGCCGAACAAATGTCAGAATGGACAAGTTCAGGATGTGATGTGGTGCTGATTATTGGTGGTCCTGATGGCCTTTCCAATGAAGTAAAACAGCGTGCAGATCTAAAATGGTCATTGTCTGCACTGACATTACCGCATGCACTGGTGCGTGTTGTGTTGGCAGAGCAGCTTTATCGGGGCTGGTCACTGATTACCAATCATCCTTATCACCGTGACTGAAATATTTTTAGACAGTATTAACAAGACTGCCATGATTATTTAAAGATAAATCTGTTGGTTTAGGTGAACGGGTACATTAACTTTTAGGCTATCGCTAATGAATAAATGTGTTATTTACCTTGCTTCGAAATCACCACGCAGGGCAGAATTACTGGAACAAATCGGTATTGGTTTTGAATTGATTGATGTTGATGTACCCGAGGTGCGTAAATCGAATGAATCCGCAATTGATTTTGTACAACGATTAGCATTGGATAAAGCAAGAGTAGGCTGGCAAGTCAGTGATAAGGCTTATCCAGTGTTGGGTGCAGATACCATTGTGGTACTCGATGATAAAATATTAGGCAAACCAACGTCTTCAGCAGATGCAGAAAGCATGTTAGCCAATTTATCTGGCAAACAACACACAGTGATGACCGCCATCGCATTGGTGAATAATGAGAAGGAATCACTTCGACTGAGTTGCAGTCAGGTTTTGTTTCGAGAAGTTACTGAGTTTGAAAGGAAAAACTATGTTGCCAGCGGGGAACCACTCGATAAAGCCGGCGCTTATGCTGTTCAAGGGCAGGCTGCCGCATTTATTGAGCATTTAGAAGGCAGT
Organism: uncultured Granulosicoccaceae bacterium; assembly: GCA_964542925.1. Lineage (GTDB taxonomy): Bacteria > Pseudomonadota > Gammaproteobacteria > AKS1 > AKS1 > Sulfuriflexus. The sequence goes on from CAZIWG010000036.1 coordinate 8,546, forward strand.
TATAGTGGTGTCATGGGCTTAGCTTTGTTCGAAACCGCTGATTTATTACAAGAATTTACGATTCAGGTCATCTGAAGAACCTCATTATGATGCTATGATGTACCAAGAACATATTAAGGAATAGATGGACCGAAATGAGTAGTGAAATTCTGATTAACATGACCCCGAATGAGTCACGCGTGGCATTGGTTGAAAATGGGGTGTTGCAAGAAGTCTATATTGAGCGCGCTGCAAAGCGTGGTTTGGTTGGAAATGTTTACAAAGGCAAAGTTTCCCGCGTATTACCCGGTATGCAAGCGGCATTTATCGATGTTGGGCTTGAGCGAGCCGCCTTTTTACATGCCTCCGATATTCAGGTGGATGGGGAAAATAATAAAGTTGAGTCCATAAATAGCTTGGTGACAGAAGGTCAGCAGATTTGTGTTCAAGTTGTTAAAGACCCATTAGGTACTAAAGGCGCAAGACTCACCACACAGGTGTCTATTCCTTCGCGTTTTCTTGTTTATATGCCAGGCGTGCAACACATCGGTATTTCTCAAAAGATTGAAGAGGAAGAAGAACGTAATCGCTTGCGTTCCAAGCTTGAAGAGTTAGCAGCGGGGGATTATGCCGGTGGTTATATTGTTCGTACCGCGGCAGAAGGGATTAGTGACGAAGAAATTAAGGCGGATGTTGAATATTTACACCGGATGTGGATGGCGATTGTCGAGAAAATGAAAACAGAACAAGCCACTTGTTTAATTCATGAAGATTTACCCTTAGCCATGCGCATGATGCGTGATTTGGTTAGCCCTGAAATTGAAAAAATTCGGATTGATTCAAAAGAAACCTTTGAACGCGCGGCCAAGTTTGCGCGCAAGTTCATCCCCGAGGTTGCTGACCGTATTGAATACTATCCTGGCGAGCGACCTATTTTTGATTTGTTTTCAGTGGAAGATGAAATTCAAAAAGCCTTAGGCAAACGCGCTAATCTTAAATCGGGCGGTTATCTCATCATTGATCAAACTGAAGCCATGACAACGATTGATGTGAATACCGGTGGTTTTGTCGGGCATCGTAATTTAGATGAAACTATTTTCAAGACGAATCTCGAGGCCGCTGTCGCAATCGCCAGGCAGGTTCGGTTGCGTAACTTAGGCGGTATTCTAATTATCGATTTCATCGATATGCAGGATGAAGAGCATAAACGTCAAGTATTAAGAGCCTTGGAGAAAAATCTTGAACGTGATCATGCCAAATGCCATATCAGTCAGGTATCCGCGTTAGGCTTAGTTGAAATGACGCGTAAACGAACCCGCGAATCGTTGGAACATGTTCTATGTGAAGATTGTCCTACTTGTAGTGGACGTGGTTCATTACGCACAGCAGAGACTGTTTGCTACGAAATATTCCGTGAAATTATCCGAGAAGCCCGACAGTATGATGCACAAACTTTTTTGGTGTTGGCATCTCAGGAAGTGGTTGACCGTTTATTGGAAGAAGAGTCAACCAGTATTGCTGAGCTCGAAGACTTTATTGGCAAGCCGATTAAATTACAGGTTGAGTCCTTGTATAGCCAGGAAAATTACGATGTAGTGATGATGTAATTCATCTCCGTCTTTAAATTATAGTGAAATTTAGAAAGTGAGTCAGAATTTGTGACAATGAAAAGAGCCATTCGATGTTTGATCGGTATGTTTTGGTATGGATTTGCCGGCATAACTGTTTTGGCTGCAGTGGTTCTGACGTTAGCGCGCCTTTTATTACCCTTAGCTGAAGATTATCGCGCCGAAGCGGAACAAGGATTAAGTGACTATGCAGGTCAACCTGTTCGGGTTGCCAGTTTAAAAGCCGAATGGAATGGTTTTGAACCGCAATTACGTTTTTCTGATGTGCGTCTGTACGATAAACAAGGCGATAAAATTCTATTTCAGTTTTCTGATGCAAAAATGGGCATTGATATTATTGCATCAATAAAGAATCAGGACCTTGTTCCTTCTAGCTTTACTATTAGCGGTATTGAACTCTCTATTACAAGGCGTGCGGATAAAAGCTTTGCTGTCGCAGGATTATCAGCGGCAGCGGGCAATGGCAGTAGTGATTATTCTAATTTGGTTTTAAAGTGGTTATTACGCCAGCCAGATATTGGTATTGAACGAAGTACAATTACTTGGACGGATATCCCTTTAAAGAAAAACAAAATTGTATTTAAACATGTTGATTTAAGATTAAAAAATGACGTAGACACACACCAATTAACAGGGCATGTAGCTTTACCTGAAAATCTCGGAAAAGAAATTAATATTGCTTTAGAAATGCAAGGTGACATTAATGATATTTCTGCTTGGCAAGGGCAGCTATATGTTAAAGCAGATAGTTTATTTCTTCCTTCATGGTGGAGTGAACCTCTAACTGATGGTGTGGTGCTTGCAAAGGGATATTCAAATATTGAGTTATGGGGGAATTGGCAAGATAAGAAACTGCAATCGATAGAAGGTAAACTATCGTTAGCCGATTTAGCGTTTAGTGGCGAACGCGCATCGAAGATTAATCTGGAGTCGCTAAGTACTCAAATTCTGTGGCGCCAGACAAAGGAAGAATGGATTCTTCATTTAAGTCGATTCTTACCAGCAACAAAACAAGGTGCTTGGCCTGAATCAGAATTAAGTCTTCGTTATAACAAAGTAATGCAACGCTTTGCCGCAGTATCCGGATATATGCAGTTATCCGATGTGTTGCCAGTTGTAGATGCCTTTCAGTTATTAGATTCAGAAAACACAACAGCACTTACTTCTATTCGACCACATGCGGTTTTACGCAATACATCAATATTACTTTCTTATCAGGATAATCAGTGGCATGCGGATGGACGGTTTTCTGATTTACGATTGCATGCGCTTGATACTATACCAGGTGTTAAAGGGTTGTCTGGCTCATTTGTTGTTAACAACAAACAAGGCAGTCTGCAAATAGATAGCAATAAAGTAGTTCTTGATACAGCAGGGTTATTTCGTGAGCCTGTCGATTTATTAAAATTAACCGGGAGTATGCAGTGGCAAAAAGATAGTTCTGGTTGGATGATTGATGCGGCTGATTTTGATCTTATTAATAAAGATATAACACTTCGTGCGAGCATGACATTACAGATACCTAATAAAGGTTCTCCTGTTATTGATTTATTGGCTAATTTTAAGAACGCAGATGCAAGCAGTGCACGAAAATATTTGCCGGCTAGGCTGCTTGAGCCGGAAACGACTGCTTGGTTAGATAAATCTATCATTAAAGGTAAAGCACCGACAGGTAAGGTGCTTCTGCACGGGCCACTTGATAAATTTCCTTTTGATAAAGGAGAGGGGAAGTTTGAAGTGCGTTTTGACGTGATTGATGGAACATTAGATTACGAACCCGGTTGGCCACCGATAAGTGAAATGCAGGGAGAAGTTATCTTTAGTGGTCGCAGTATGGATATTGTTGGTAAGACAGGGCGTATTCTTGATGCGAATATCCATGAAGTTAAAGCACATATTGAAGACATAGAATTAGATGACCCTTTATTAGAAATGCACGGTCATGTAGATGCTAAAACTAGCGACCTCATAAAGTATGTCGTTGCTTCAAATTTAGCAGAGAATTATTCTGAAGAGTTACAGAAATTATCAGGGACAGGTGACGCAGCCATTCATTTAGAAATAAATATTCCAACATCGAGTGGTAATGGCAATGTTACTGGCGATGCAATACTTAAAAATGTCAGTATTGGACGAACAGGAGATAAATTAAAACTTGAAAAAATAAATGGTAAGGTGCTGGTTAGCAATGAAGGATTACAGGGAGAGAATATAACGGGGCAGTTATTTAATAAGCCAGTGAGCATTAAATTGTCTCATGATGATGATGCCTCGACAGCACTTTCAATAAAATTAATAGGTAAATTTGATTTAAATAAACTGATTCAAGATGAATTTAATAAAGATATTCCCACCATTAGTGTCGGTGTAGCTGAATGGCTTGCTGACTTATCATTCCGTGATTCAACTTCCAGTAATCATTCAGTCGTTTTAGAGCTGAGTTCTGAATTAAGTGGTGTTTCGATTAATATGCCAGCACCTTTTGCAAAGGAAGTGGATGCTATTGAGGCAATTAAGGCAGTCAGTTTTTTCAAAGAAGATGGTGATATTCAATTAGAAATTGATTATGGTGAAGAAGTGAGCACAATTGTTGCCTTAAAAAAACAAGGTGACACATTTGAGTTTGACGGGGTATCGATTGCCTTTGGTGATGAGCTTCCGGTACCACCTGAAAATAAGAAGGTTTCTATTACGGGTCAGTTAGATGCTTTATCTTTTGATGAGTGGATGAGTTACTCACAAAACTTCACCGATTCAGATGATAAGAGTAATACAGATGGTTCGTTAGCGTGGCTTGAAGAAATGAATATTGAAGTGGCAGCATTAACGGCAATGGGGTCTACTTATAACGTAAAAAAACTTAGACTAGCGCGTGAAGATGAAAGTTGGCACACATTTATTGAAGCGGATCGTGTTAAAGGTGAAATCCATATTCCTTATGATCTTTCAACACAGCCGGTTAAAGCAAATTTAGAATTTTTAAAAGTTGTTCGTTTAGAAGAAGAAACAAGTGATACTAGTATTGATCCTCGTGAATTACCCAGATTAGCACTCTCCGTTGATAAACTTACTTTTGATGATGTTGAATTAGGCACCTTAAACATGGTTGTGTCTAAAACGCCATCAGGTTTACGGATGGATAAATTGGCAATTGTTAATCCTGATTTACGATTTACCGCCGATGGTGAATGGCAAGTTGAGGATGATGAACAGATCACAAGATTAAATTCAAAATTAAAAGCTGAAAAATTTAGTAAATTGTTAAGTGATTTAGGTTATTCCGTCGGTTTTGAGGCAGGTAAGAGTCGTAATGCAGCTCAAATAGAGTGGAACGGTAGCCCATTACAATTTGAGGTACAAAAGCTCAATGGCGCCTTACAAATAAGAATCGATCAAGGTCAGCTGCTTGATATTAGCCCTGGTGCAGGTCGTATATTCGGGTTGCTGAGTTTGCAAGCACTCCCGCGTCGATTGACCTTAGATTTTAGTGACTTGTTTAAAAAAGGATTTAGCTTTGATCGTATTAAAGGTAATTTCCAACTTGATCACGGTGATGCTTACACCACTGATTTATATTTAGATGGTCCTGCTGCACGAATAGATGTATCTGGTCGTACTGGCTTAGCTGCTCGTGATTACGATCAGTTGATTACCGTTACGCCAGATTTAACCGGAGGCTTGCCATTGGCTGGTGCCTTAGTGGGTGGTCCCCTAGCGGGTGGTCTGGTCTTTGCGCTAGATAAACTATTTCGTCCAGCGATTGATGATATAACCCGTTATCAATATACCGTCACTGGAAGTTGGGATGATCCTCAAGTAGTCAAACTTGAAGAAGAAACACCAACAGAAAAAGAGATAGAAGAGCCTTAATAAAAAGCAATGACAATTGGGCTAAATTGGGTATGATTAATCATTATGAAGTATTTCGGAATCATATTATTAATGTTGTTTGCATTATCATCGATGGCGTTGGAAACAAAATCAACGGCAACGTTTTTAACGCAAGCAAAACAAGAATTACGCATACTCAGTGCTGAGTTGTGGGCGCGCCCACGAAGTGGTGCAAGTGTCGCTGCGATGGCAGCGGTTAGAGAGTCTGTTCAGGACTTATTGTCAGCGCCAGCAGGTTCAATCTTGGTGATTCGTTACCCAGGTGGTGAGGAAGGCAGTCTCTGGGCAGAAGAATTACATGTCTGGTTAATCTCATTGGGTGTTGATGCGGAATTAATGGATTTACGGCCGGGTAGTAGTGAGCCCGATCAAATTGAATTATATATAGAGTAGGTTGAGTAAGTAATAATGAGTCAAGTAGCAGCAGTACAAATGGCATCAGGGCCAAACGTGAATGCAAACCTTATTGAGGCAGGGCGCTTAATTGATGATGCTATGTCTAAAGGTGCAGAATTGGTAGTTCTGCCAGAAAATTTTGCATTTCTAGGACATGCGGAAACAGATATTTTGGCGATCGCTGAGACAGATGGTGAAGGTCCCATTCAGGATTTCTTATCCAAACAGGCAAAGTCTCACAGTCTTTGGATTGTTGGTGGCACTATTCCCATGAAGGCAAGTGACGAACAACATGTACGTTCGGCTTGTTTAGTGTTTAACGCAGATGGTAAACGGGTTGCTCGTTACGACAAAATTCATTTATTCGATGTACATATCGATGCCAGCAACGAAAGTTACAATGAATCAGAAACAACCGAAGCCGGTGATGAAGTTGTAGTGATTGATACGCCATTCGGAAAAATGGGCATAGCGATTTGTTATGACTTACGTTTCCCAGAATTGTTTCGCCACATGCTTGATGCCGGAATGGAATTGATTGTCATGCCTTCAGCTTTTACTGCCATCACGGGTAAAGCTCATTGGGAAGTGCTCACGCGTGCTCGCGCTATTGAGAATCTTTGCTACGTTATTGCAGCAGATCAAGGTGGTTTCCATGTCAGTGGGCGTGAAACACATGGTGACTCGATGATTGTCGATCCCTGGGGACATGTATTAAATAGAATTCAAAATGGCTCAGGCGCGATTGTCGCAGAACTTGATAATGAACAAGTCAATAAAATCAGGAAAAATTTCCCTGTCACAGAGCATAGAAGAATGCCGTGTAAGTTGCCATGAGTACCTCACTAGAATTAGCACAAAACCAGTTATTGGTTCCTGCCGGTTTAGATGAAAATGACCTGCAAAAAGTACTCGACCAATTGATGCAAAACAATGTTGATGCGGCAGATCTTTATTTTCAGCTTAGTCGAAATGAATCATGGTCATTAGAAGACGGTATTGTTAAAGATGGTCGTTATAATATTGATCAAGGTGTCGGCGTTCGTGCGATTAGTGGTGAAAAAACCGGTTTTGCTTATTCCGATGCAATCCAGTTTCCTGCACTGACGCAAGCTGCAGATGCAGCGCGTGCTATTGCCCACTCGGGAGATAAAGGTAAGAGTCAAATATTTTCTAAAGGCGCAGGTCATGATCTTTATACTCCTGATGATCCCTTAGCAAGCATGACAGCGGATGAAAAAGTTGCCTTACTTCACGCTGCCGATGCTGCCGCGCGTGCTGCTGATTCTCGGGTTAAAGAAGTGACCGTCAGTCTCGCAGCATCACACGATACTATTTTAATTGCTGCCGCAGACGGTACTTTAGCCGGCGATGTGCGCCCATTAATACGTTTGAATGTGAGCGTGATTGTTGAGCATAAAGGAAAGCGTGAGCAAGGTGGACATGGTGGCGGAGGTCGTCGTGGCTACCGTTATTTTATCGACCAATCGGCGGCAGAAGAGTTTGCGCGTGAAGCCGTCCGCCAGGCACTCGTAAATTTAGATGCAATTCCGGCACCAGCTGGGAGCATGGATGTGGTGCTTGGACCTGGTTGGCCCGGTGTATTGTTGCATGAAGCAGTGGGTCATGGGTTGGAAGGTGATTTTAACCGTAAAGGTAGCTCAGCATTCAGTGGTCGTATTGGTGAACAAGTCGCGGCTAAAGGCGTTACCGTGGTGGACAATGGCACTTTACCTGATCGACGTGGTTCATTGAATATTGATGACGAAGGCACACCAACGCAAGAAACCGTGTTAATTGAAGACGGTATTCTTAAAGGTTACATGCAAGATAAAATGAATGCTCAATTAATGGGTGTTGAATCAACCGGCAATGGGCGTCGTGAATCTTATGGTTACTTACCCATGCCTCGAATGACTAATACCTACATGCAAGCGGGTGACAAAGATCCACAAGAAATTATTGCTTCGATTAAAAAAGGTTTGTATGCCGTGAACTTTGCCGGAGGGCAGGTTGATATTACTTCGGGTAAATTTGTGTTCTCCGCTAGTGAAGCTTACCTGGTTGAAAATGGTAAAATCACTGCAGCAGTGAAAGGAGCGACCTTAATCGGTAATGGTCCTGATGTCATGAACAGGATTACGATGATTGGCAATGACTTAGAACTCGATACGGGTGTGGGTACGTGTGGTAAAGAAGGACAAAGTGTACCGGTAGGTGTAGGACAACCGACATTACGTATTGATGGTATCACCGTCGGTGGCACGGGCGGCTAATCATGGCAACGTATTCGGGGTTACAACAAGGACATGTCGTTGCATCAGTTGAACAAGAGGGTGCAGTAGTTTGTTTGGAAGATGGCGCTTGTTTTAAAGTTTATAGTGGTTTTCATCCCTTTAGTAAAAAGTGGCAGCCTGAGCACATGATTAACATTAAGGTGAACCCTAAAAATACTCAACATCCTTACAAGCTGATCAATATTCACCTTAATGAACAAATTGAAGTGGATTGGCTTGAGGAACAAGAATGAAGAAATTTATTCTGATTGCATTATTTTTTGCAGCCGCATTTTGGCAGCACGATCAGAATAGAGTGATTGAACATGCCCCCGGTGTATTAATAACGAGCACACCGATACAACGGAATTTAAATTCTGCCGCAGTGATTCCGTATAAAGGTTACGAAATTACCCCACAAGCAGATTTTGAGATTGAAGCACGTGTTTTGTCACGTGAAAAATATTTCATCGATGATGGTGCCGAGTTATCACCGCTGGATTTAGCGCTAGGTTGGGGTGACATGTCGGATACGTCGGTCATCGATAAGCTGGATATTAAGCAAAGTGTGCGTTTTTACACGTGGCGAATGGAACGTTCACCTATTTCTCTGAGAGATGTGATTGAGCAAAGTTCAAATATGCACATGATTCCAGCCAATGATCAAATTGAAAAACTACTCGGTGAAATTCGTCAGGGTAGTTTGGTGAAAATTACAGGCAAATTAGTGAAAATTAGTAGTAGTAAGGGTTTTAACTGGAAGAGTTCGATGACCCGAAAAGACACCGGAGCGGGTGCTTGTGAATTAGTTTATGTGACAGCGATTAGTCAGATTTAGCTTCAACTAACTCTTTAATGAGCTGAAATAATTCGCGTTTAGCACGTTTACTGCGATCGGGTGATTTAGTTTGTTTAGCATTGCGGACGATCTGGCGAAGTTGTTGACGATCTGCCGATGCATATTGGCTGATAAAGCCAGTTAACGCGGCATCGTCTTCGGCAATGAGACGCTCACGCCAGTCTTCGATAGCATGAAGCTCAGCAATGGCTTCACGTTGCGGGGCTTTAAAAGCGCCAACGGCGTCTTGAATGGCGGTGGTATCGGCATCACTGAGCAGTTTACTAATCAGTTTATGCTGACGTTTACGGGCACCGTGCTGACGAATATTTTTACAGGTGTCGATGGCATCATATAAGTTCTCATCAAGCGCAAGCTTTTTGAGTTGGCTGGTGGGTAAATCAACCAGCACTTTACCAAGATCAAATTGCGCATGCATATCGCGTTTGCGTTGCGATTTACTGGGGGGGCGGTTATCAATTAATTCGTCTTCATCAGGCATAGCGTTATTATAAGCACTTGCTAAGCGCTTGTACGCAAAAAAATGGGAAATAATGAGATGAATCAAGTAGCAGTACCAACAATAGAGTCGGGATTACCGGCGCAAGCTGAATTAGAAAAGACCATTGCCAGCGCAATCGATAAGGCCAAGGCTGCCGGTGCCAGTGCCGTAGAAGCAGCTATTAGTGCAGAAACCGGTTTTTGCGTCACAGCGAGAATGGGTGAGGTCGAGACGGTTGAGCATAATCGCGATAATGGTCTGGGTATTACGGTTTATTTTGGGCATCGTAAAGGCTCAGCAAGTACTACCGATATCTCAGAGAAGGGCATTATTAGCACGGTACAGGCAGCGAGTGACATTGCGCGTTATACCGCTGAAGACAAATGTGCAGGCCCTGCTGATAAAGAAAATTTAGCGACTGAGTTTATTGATTTAGATATGAATCATCCTTGGGCAATTGACACCAACGCGGCAATTGAACTGGCGATTCAGTGTGAAGCCGCCGCATTAGAATATGACAAACGCATTAGCAACTCAGAAGGGGGATCTGTATCGAGCCATACCGGTTTGCGTGTGTATGGCAACAGTCACGGTTTCTTGAATGGGTATTCAAGTAGTTATCATAGCGTCAGTTGTGCGGTGATCGCAGAAGATGAATCAGGCATGGAGCGTGACTATTGGTATAGCTCATCACGTAAAGCAGATGCTTTGGAAGACATGGCAAGTATCGGACATAAAGCAGCAGAACGCACATTATCTCGCTTAGGTGCACAACGACTTAGTACACGTAAAGCCCCGATTCTTTTTTCAGCAGATGTGGCAGCTAGTTTGCTCGGTCATTTTATTTCTGCCGTGCGTGGCAGCAGTTTATATCGTAAAGCATCTTTCATGTTGGATAGAATTGATGAACAAATTTTTGCTGAGCATATTCACATACATGAGCAACCACATTTATTAGCCGCATTGGGTAGCGCACCCTTTGATAACGAAGGGGTGGTGACAGGGTCTCGAGATTTAGTAAAAGATGGTGTGTTACAAGGTTACGTACTAGACAGTTATTCAGCACGTCGACTCGGTATGCAAACAACCGGTAATGCTGGTGGTGTTCACAATCTTACCATTGATTCAGGTGAATTAGATGCACAAGGTTTGTTAAAGAAAATGGACACAGGTTTGTTGGTAACAGAATTGATGGGCTCAGCAGTGAATGGCGTAACCGGTGACTACTCTCGTGGTGCGGCGGGTTTTTGGGTTGAAGGTGGAGAAATAAAATACCCTGTCGCAGAAATCACCATCGCAGGACACCTTAATGACATGTATAAAAATATGGTCGAGGTCGGTAATGATGTTGATTTGCGAAGAAGTATGCGTACAGGTTCAATATTGTTAGAAGAAATGACGATTGCAGGGGAATAGTTAGAAATTCTAATCACGGATAGAGAAAACCATCCGTGGTCCGTCCTTGGCACTTAATCCTTAGACTATAAGTTAGACTGATCTCGTTGTTTGAACAATAATCAAAAAGTACTAATTTGGGATATTTTTTCTAAAAATTTGTTAAAGAATGTTTCTTGAATATCTTTTTCGCACTATGCCGGTGCATTTGATTTCAATGAGGTCAGACGCGATTGAACCCCATGCCATTGAAAAATTAAAATAGCCATTCGCGTGCGGTTTCGGTAATGGCTGCAACGGCAGGATGAGATATTTTTCTCTCAACTGAAATAGCATAAAGTTGTTCACGCACTTCATTGGTTTGACCGATGGTCACGACATCGTATTGTTTTGTTACTTCTTCAGCAATGGGCGTAGGGGCGATAAAAACCCCAGTGCCAGTGCGACCAAATGCTTTCATTAAGGCGCTGTCATCGAATTCACCCACAATACGTGGATATATGTGTTGCCCACCTAACCACTGCAACAGTTTGGCGCGTACCACGGTTGTTTCACTTGGCACAAGTAGCGGTGCTGCATTGAGGTTAGCAGGAAAATCGTTGCCAATTTCTTTAGCCAGTTTGCGTGTGGCAAAGAAACTGATACCACAATCGCCTAGAGGATGGTTAAAACCACTGACATTAATGCTGGGCGGAATAGGGCTATCAGCAATAACGAGATCGATTTTGTGCACGGCCAGTTCGGCTAATAAAGATTCGACGGTGCCTTCACGGCAAATAATGCGTACCGGATCAGCGAGTGAGAGGGCAGGTGCTAATAACCGGTAGGCGATAGATTTTGGTACCACGTCAGCGACACCGACTTTAAAGACCAGTGGTCTACCTTCAGGAATATTTTGCAGCATTTCTTCGAGTTCGCCACCGAGTGAAAAAATATCTTCGGCATAACTGAGCACCAATCGACCTGCTTCGGTTAATTCTAAATGACGACCCACACGAGAAAACAGTGATTCGCCTAAATTTCCTTCCAAAAGGCTGAGTTGCCCGCTAATGGTTTGAGGGGTTAGGTGCAACTTCTTGCTGGCGCGGGCAATACTGCCTGTATTGGCTACCATCCAGAAGTAATGTAGGTGTTTATAGTTAATCATGGCATGCATAATACATCGAATAAAACGAGTAATACATCAATAATAATCGACTTTTTCGTATTTAATAATAAGCCTATACTATTGTTCACTAATAGGACTGTTTACGTGGTGAGTCTGCCTAACCATTTGGAATATCAGATAAAATGATGAATGACACGCAACAACAAGCAATACCCGAACATAAACCACGGCCGTGGGTGGATATGTTGGTGAGTATTATTATCCCTTCGCTGATTCTAATGAAGTTAAGTACCGAGCAAGATCTTGGGCCGGTGGGTGCGCTAGTGCTGGCATTGTCTTTCCCCATTGGTTGGGGCGTTTTCGAGCTTTTAAAATATCGGAAGTTTAACTTTATCGCTTTATTAGGCTTAGTCAGCGTATTGCTCACCGGCGGCATAGGCTTGTTGAAATTAGACCCTCAATGGTTAGCGATTAAAGAAGCAGCGATCCCTGGCATCATCGGTTTAGCGGTATTGATTTCGACGCGTACACGATACCCGTTGATTAAAACGCTTATTTATAATCCTAAAATTATGCAAGTTGATGTGATTAAAAAACGGCTCAGTGAATTAGGTCATACACAGCTATTTGAAACACGCTTAATGAATGCCACGTATATGTTGGGTAGTACATTTTTTATTTCGTCGGTGCTGAATTATGTTCTCGCTAAATGGATTGTCACCAGCCCTGCGGGCAGTGCGGCATTTAATGAAGAACTAGGGCAGATGACATTACTGAGTTATCCGGTGATCGCACTGCCATCAACGGTGATGATGATGGCGATTTTTTATTATTTGTGGCGAACTATTCATGGCATGACTGGATTAAAATTGGAAGAAATACTTTGCATTGAAGTTGAAAAAGAAAAAACGTCGGATTGAATTTATGCTGTATAACCTCAACATAAGGTCAGAATAGATATTTTAACTGTAGAACTAACATTAGTATTGCTGGATAGGGTAAAAAAATGAAACGAATTATGTTATTTATTATGACCAATATTGCCATCATGGTGGTGTTGAGTATCACGTTACGATTATTAGGTGTCGACAGTATTCTGGCAGAGAATGGCTCAGATCTAAATATTCAGGCATTGGTTATTTTGTCTGGCGTTATTGGTTTTGGTGGTTCCTTTATTTCCTTGTTGATATCAAAATGGATCGCAAAACGTATGACCGGTGCGGTGGTGATCACTAACCCAAGTAACAACATGGAAAGATGGTTGCTCGCGACAGTTGAAAAACAAGCACAGATTGTTGGTATTAAAATGCCAGAAGTAGCTATTTTCCCCGCAGCAGATATGAATGCCTTTGCCACCGGTGCAAGTAAAAATAAGTCTCTGATGGCGGTGTCACAAGGCTTATTAGACAATATGTCACAAGGCGAAATTGAGGCCGTTGTTGGCCATGAAATGAGCCATATTGCCAATGGCGATATGGTGACGCTGGCATTGATTCAGGGTGTGGTGAATACCTTTGTGGTGTTCTTGTCTCGCGTGATTGGTCACGTGGTTGACCGAGTGATATTAAAAAATAACCAAGGTTATGGCATTGGCTATTTCGTTACCGTTATTGCAGCACAGGTAGTGCTATCTATTTTGGCATCCACTATCGTGATGTATTTCTCACGTAAACGTGAATTCATTGCCGACACAGGTGGTGCTGATTTAGCTGGCCATCAAAACATGATCAGCGCCCTGAAACGTTTAGGTCAGGTTGAACCAGAAGCTTTGCCAGAACAAATGGCAGCATTTGGTATTAATAATAAAGGTGGCATTATGGCGCTGTTCTCATCGCACCCACCGATTGAAGTGCGGATTGAAGCATTAGAAAAACGTGCCATGAGAATGTCTTAAAAATCCTATTAGGGTTGACGTGCCACGACTTGTACCACGGCACTTTGACCCTGATGGTATTTTCCCTCAGAAATTGTTCTGTCTATTTCTGCACCAATAATAAAGTCCAAACCATTCAGTTCATCGTTTAATTTATCAATCGACATAAAGAAATCTTTCTTCTCAGCAGGTGGGCCACCCATTCCTTCTAACTCAAGATGTCGCAGTGTGTAAGATTCTAAAATAAAGATACCGTTACTTTTCAAGGAACCAACAACCTGCGAATGTAGTTTTTCACGTAGGGCAATAGGTACGTGCGCAAAAATAGAGACTATGCCATCCCATTGATTCACACCTAAATCATAGTCAGCTAAATCAGCAACGGTGGTAGAGAGAGTTACCCCCTGTTCAGCCGCTAATTTTTTGGCCTTTTCAAGGCCAACCGAAGACTGATCGACCGCAGTAATTTGATAACCCTGCATCGCAAGAAATACCGCATTTCTACCTTCACCTTCAGCTAAACAAAGCACCCGACCGCCTTTGGGTATCCGAGCAAATTCGGCTTTTAAGAAATCATTGGGTTGGGAGCCAAAGGCAAAACCGGTTTCACTGTATCTTTCATCCCACATAAATATTTATCTTTATTAAAAGTTAGATTTTTGAAGTGTACAATTTGTTTCAGACCTATACCAATCATGTAAATATCGTTGCAAATTTGGGTATTATCTGGGTGAATGTTTAAACAAGAAACAACGCTGCGAGCCCAAGGAAGGAGAGGAAGCCGACGACATCAGTAATGGTGGTGAGAACCACGCCGCCACCGAGTGCAGGATCGGCACCGAGTTTTTTGAGCATGAGTGGTACGGTGGCACCCGCGAGGGCGCCGGTAATGAGGTTAACGATGATCGCTGCGCCGATAATGATGCCGAGTTGGGTATCGTTAAACCAAAAAATGGTGATGATGGCGATGATCACTGCCCAGAGTAATCCGTTTAAGATCCCAACTGAAAGCTCTTTAACAATGAGCCGTCCGGCGTTGCCAACACCAATTTGCCCAAGTGCCATCGCGCGGATCACGATGGTGAGGGTTTGGCTACCGGCGATGCCACCCATACTGGCAACGATGGGCATAAGGATCGCAAGCGCAACGAGTTTTTCAATGGTCGCGCCGAATAAACCTATGACCCATGAAGCGAGTAACGCGGTGATCAAATTTGCACCGAGCCAGAGTGCACGGCGGCGGGTACTAGCAACCACGGGTGCGAACATATCTTCTTCTTCGCTTAAACCCGCCATACTCATTAAAGAGTGTTCAGCATCTTCACGGATGACGTCGATGACATCATCAATAGTAATACGACCGAGTAGTACGTTGTTTTCATCCACCACGGGTGCTGAAACCAGTTCACGGTGTTCGAACAAAGTAGCCACATCTTTGTCAGGCATATCAGCCAAGATAGCTTCTTGCTCGGTATTCATGAGGTCGCCAATATTTAAACTGGGTTCACGCGTGAGTAAGTCAGTTAACGGTAGCTGGCCTAGATAATGGTTATTGCGATCGACGACATAGAGTTGATCGGTCATGGCAGGAATGTTGCCACGACTACGGCGCAAGTATCGTAATACGACGTCGATGGTGTTATTAGGCCGCACGGTGATGGTATCGGTATTCATCAGACCACCGGCGGTATCCTCTGGATAGGATAATACGCGTTCCAAACGATGCCGATCCTGGCTGTCCATAGATTGCAGCACTAACTGCATGACGGTGTCTGGCAGGTCTTGAATAAAGTCAGCGAGATCATCGACCTCTAGCCCTTCGGAGGCAGCGACTAATTCGGAGGTTTCCATTTGACGAATCAGATGTTCGCGGATGTCATCATTAACATCCAGTAACACATCACCTTGTAACTCGGGCTCAACCAGTTCCCAGACAAATTCACGTTTTTCACGGGGAAGGGATTCAAGCAAGTGGGCAATTTCTGCTGCGAACAGTCCATTGAGCATCAGCTGCAATTGTTGCAGAGTACCGCTTTGCAGTACTGCGCTAAATTGTTGCAGGCGCGTCAGTGTCTGTTCTTCTTGCGTATTTTCGGGCATGCCTGAGATTCCAGTTACAGGTGTTACTTATGCTGCAGACATTCTAGCCTTCAATGGCGCGGC
>CAZIWG010000037.1:0-20262 GCA_964542925.1 uncultured Granulosicoccaceae bacterium
TGATGAGAAGAAATGTATCTGTTGTGGTGCATGTTTCCCTCCTTGTCCTCCAATGCAAATCAACGATGCTGAATACTCTAAGCTCGCTATCTGGGTGGGTGGTAAACACTCTAACGCACGTAGCAAGCCTATGTTCCACAAGCTTGTTGCTGCTGGTGTACCTAACAATCCACCACGTTGGCCTGAAGCTGCCGCTATCGTTAAAACAATTCTTGAAGCTTACCGTAAGGATGCTTTGGATTGGGAACGTACTGGTGACTGGGTTGAACGTATTGGTTGGCCTCGTTTCTTCGAACTCACTGAACTTCCGTTCACTAAGTTCCACATTGACAACTGGAAAGGTGCGCGTAACAGTCTTAACGCTTCTACGCACATCCGTTTCTAAGTTATTTGAACCACAGGTATTCTTAAATGAAATTTGCGATTCAAATTAATGAAGGTCCTTACACGCATGAGGCATCTGATTCAGCTTATATGTTTACTAAAGCTGTACTCGAAGCCGGTCACGAAGTGATGCGCGTATTCTTCTACCATGACGGTGTTAATAATGGCACACGCTTGACGACGCCTCCTCAGGATGACCGTCACGTTGTTAACCGTTGGGCAGATTTGGCCAAAGAAAATGATCTGGACCTCGTCCTTTGTGTTGCTGCGGCTCAACGCCGTGGCATCGCAGATGCTGATGAGTCAAAGCGTAATGGCAAAGATGCCGATAATATCCAGGAAGGATTCCGCATTTCAGGTCTTGGTCAGCTTATCGAAGCTGGGATTCAAGCAGATCGTTTGCTTGTCTTCGGCGATTGATTTAGAGGATACGAGAAATGAGTGAAGGTACAATAAAACAATTCCTCTACGTAAACCGTAAAGCACCTCACGGTACTGTTTACGCGTTGGAATCACTTGAAGTTGTGCTCATCGGTGCTGCCTTTGAGCAAGATGTAAGATTAGCATTTATGGATGACGGTGTTTTCCAGATTATGAAAGGTCAGGATACTGCCGATCTTGGTTCAAAGAACTTTGCACCAACCTATAGAGCACTGGGCGACTACGACGTTAACAAAATTTACGTTGAAAAAGAGTCTCTCGATGAACGCGGTCTTACTGAAGATGACTTGATGCCACTGACCTATGAAGATGAAGATGATGATTGGGCCGAAAAGCCTTCAATCAAAATCGTTAGCCGTACAGAATTGGCTGACCTCATCGACAGTTCAGACGTCATGTTTAACTTCTAAGGGATACTGATTATGGCAATTTTACATACAGTAAATAAATCACCCTTTGACAAAAACTCTCTTGAGCGCGCTATCGGCGTTGCAAAAGAAGGAAGCGCAGTCTTATTAATTGAAGACGGTGTTTACGGTGCTATTAAAGGTGCTTCATCTTCATCTATGGTTGAAGGTGCCATGAAAACTGTCAAAGTTTATGCATTAAGCGAAGATCTCAAAGCACGCGGTATTACTGGCCGTGTTATTGATGGTATTGAACTTGTTGATTACGCCGGCTTTGTTAAATTAGCCGTCGATCACAGTCAAATTCAGTCTTGGCTTTAAGCTAAATTAAGAAATTTTTATTTATCCTATTTTGAGGAGAAAGAGTAATGGCTAGTATTGAAGTTGGTGGAAATAGCGTAGAAGTTGATGAAGAAGGTTACTTAGTTGACCGTAGTGTGTGGAATGAAGAAATTGGTGCGCACATGGCGACTATCGATGATTGTGAATTATCTGACAACCACTGGGAAGTTATCAAATTCTTACGTGAGTACTACGACGAATACCAAATCGCTCCTGCAGTACGTGTATTAACTAAAGCGATTGGCAAAAAATTAGGTAAAGACAAAGGTAACAGCAAGTACTTGTACGAATTGTTCCCTTACGGTCCTGCTAAGCAAGCTTGTAAGTATGCCGGTCTGCCAAAACCAACAGGCTGTGTATAAGCTATAAAGCACATGTTATTTGGGTCGGGGGTTCGCCCCGGCCTGGCTTTAAACTTTTTACACCATGAGGATTTAATCGATGTCGATGCTGACATTAGGTTATAGCGTATTATTTTACTTTGCTACCTTCATTTTATTTGCAGGTTTAGCATTCCGTATATACACATACGC
Source organism: uncultured Granulosicoccaceae bacterium (assembly GCA_964542925.1). Taxonomy (GTDB): domain Bacteria; phylum Pseudomonadota; class Gammaproteobacteria; order AKS1; family AKS1; genus Sulfuriflexus. Next base: position 2,108 of record CAZIWG010000037.1, read on the forward strand.
CAATACCCCTTCACCACTAAAGATTGTTGTAACACCTGCCCCAACGACTAAAGTTGGTGTGGTTTACCGCATGTGGCGAGAAGTGGTCTTATTTGAAAGTTTATTCAAGGCATCAAAGTGGACTTGGATATTCGGTTGGGCTTTTCATTTTGGTATGTTGCTGGTGCTATTACGTCACCTGCGCTATATCAATGAACCCACCTGGTTTTGGGTCGACATGATCCAACCTTTTGGTATTTACGCTGGTTTTGCCATGCTGCTGGGTCTGTTTGGCCTATGGGCGCGTCGCATCCTCGTTGACCGCATCCGTTATATATCAGCGCCTTCTGACCATCTCATGCTTGCCATGATTATCGGTATCGCTGGTACTGGTCTATTAATGAAATTTGTTTCTGGCACAGATGTTATTGCTGTGAAGAACTTTATGCTTGGTTTGATTTATTTTGATATTCAACCCATTCCAGAAGACCCTATTCTGTTAACTCACCTTGGCTTGGTTGGCTTGCTGATGATTATTTTTCCATACAGCAAACTGCTTCATGCACCAGGTTTATTCTTCAGCCCTACCCGTACACAGGTAGATGATCCTCGTGAACATCGCCACGTGACACCGTGGGCCAAAGACGCAAACTAATTGCGTACTTAGAATAAGAACAGAGAATTTAGGAGAGCAACGTGGCAGATTTTGAAACACCAGAGCTGAAAGAGATACCCGTCATTCCAGCTATTAAAGAAGGTGCAATGGCACACAGTGCGCCATTCAAGTCGCGCGCACCTTTTCAGGAACCAATGGGTTTCCCTGATGAGTTGGTTGATAATTGGCAAGAAGTTGCCATTGAAAAATTAGGCGACCTAACTAAAAAATATCGTTCACTTAAAGTATTCCTTGATTCATGTGTTAAGTGTGGTGCTTGTACTGATAAGTGTCATTACTTCTTGGGTACAGCTGATCCTAAGAACATGCCTGTTGCGCGCCAAGATCTATTGCGTAAGGTTTACCGCCGCTACTACACATTGGCTGGCAAATACTTCCCTAAATTAGTCGGTGCCACTGACTTAACCAAAGAAGTACTTGATGATTGGTACAGTTACTACCACCAGTGTTCGCAATGTCGCCGTTGTTCCGTGTTCTGCCCTTACGGCATTGATACCGCTGAAATCTCAATGGCTGCCCGTGAAATTCTTGATACGGTCGGTGTTGGTCAAAAATACTGTAACGAAATTTTAGGCAAAGTTTACGAAATTGGTAACAACCTCGGTCTGCCTGGTAAAGCATTAAAAGCAACGCTAATAGATCTTGAAGAAGATGTTGAAGAAGAAACAGGTGTGGCTGTTAAATACCCACTTGATGTGCAAGGTGCTGATATTTTAGTTGTCACCCCTTCTGCTGACTTTTTCGCTGAACCTCATATTGATGGCTTGATTGGTTACGGTAAAGTACTCCACCAAGCAGGCATGAGTTGGACACTCAGTTCACACGCTTCTGAAGCAGGTAACTTCGGTATGTTTATCGGTAGTTACGACAACATGAAACGCGTTGCAATGCGTATTCGTGAAGCCGCTTTAGACCTTGGCGTAAAACGCATTGTCGTTGGTGAGTGTGGACATGCCTGGCGTGTTGCTTACCAATTCTGGAATACATTAGCTGGCCCATTCGATTTCCTGGATCCAAACTACCCTGTTCCGCAGCATATTATTGAAGTCACACATGACCTCATTCAGCGCGGCGCATTGAATCTGGATCCTTCTGCAAATGATGACAAGCGCGTCACGTTCCATGATTCATGTAACGTTGCCCGCGCAACACGTATGGGCAATTTGCCTGGTGGTCAATTCGTCCTACCGCGTGAAGTCATCAAGGCGTCTGTCAATCACTACTTTGACATGGCACCTGAAACAATTCATGACAGTACATTCTGCTGTGGCGGTGGTGGTGGTCTGTTAACAGATGACCTCATGGAATTGCGCGTTAAAGGTGCAATGCCACGTATGCAGGCACTGAATGAAGTGGTTAAGGAATACGACGTAAACTATCTTGCTGCAATCTGTGCGATTTGTAAGAGTCAGTTTACGAAAACACTTCCTTACTACAACTTCCCTATGGATATGATTGGTAGTGTGCATGGTTTGGTGAGCGAAGCGATCCAACTGGGCACTAAAGAATAACTGAATTAACTGGACTTTCCTGGTTTAGGAGAACAGAGCAATGGCAACATCTAAAACTGATATAGAAAACAATTTAGACGGTTTCACAAAACGTCGTTTTGAAGACGGTAAGACAACCGATGACTGGGATTGGGGCGACCAACTCTTCAATGGTGATGAAACTTACAAATGCCCAACTTACGTGCATAAAACACCTCCTTGTCAGGGCAGCTGCCCATCGGGTGAAGATATCCGTGGTTGGTTAAACATCGTTCGCGGTATCGAGCAACCTACTGGCGACATGGACTGGAAAGAATACGCATTCCGTCGTTCAACTGACGCGAATCCATTCCCTTCTACTATGGGTCGTGTTTGTCCGGCACCTTGTCAGGATGGTTGTAACCGTAACGAAGTTGAAGATTTCGTTGGTATTAACGCCGTTGAACAATTTATTGGTGACAGCGCTCTGGATGCTGGCTTGAGCTTTACTGCTGCCGCAACAGATTCTGGTAAGAAAGTCGCTATCATCGGTGGTGGTCCTGCAGGTTTATCTGCTGCGTACCAACTTCGCCGTATGGGTCACGCTGCAACAATCTTTGATAACCACTCAGAATTGGGTGGCATGATGCGCTACGGTATCCCTGGCTACCGTATGCCACGTGACGTACTTGACGGTGAAATTGGTCGTATCATTAACATGGGCGTTGACGTTAAGACTGAAATAAACATCGGTACTGACATCACCATGGAACAACTTGAAAAAGACTTTGATGCCGTATTATTTGCACTCGGTGCACAATCTGGTCGAGGTCTGCCGATTGATGGTTTCGAAGAATCAGAAAACTGCATTAGTGGTGTTGCTTTCCTTGAAGCCTTTAATGATGGACGACTCAAAGCAGTATCAGGTCGAATCGTTGTTGTCGGTGGTGGTGATACTTCTATCGATGTTGCTTCGGTTGCACGTCGTCTTGGACACATTAAAAACGGTAACGAAAGTGACCGTCCTGAATATGTTGTGCTCGGCCACACTGCTCATGACGTCATGAATGTTGCAAATAAAGAAGGTGCTGACGTTACGTTGATTTCTCGTCAACCTCTTGAAAACATGAACGCCGCACAACACGAACTTGATGATGCAACCCGAGAAGGTGTTGATATTCAAGGTGCCATAACACCTATCGCAGTTATTCGTGGTGATGATGGTCGTGCTACAGCTCTTCGCGTTGCCAAACTTGATTACTCAAATGGTAAGCCTGAAGTTGTTGAAGGTTCTGAATTTGATATCGAAGCAGACTTAATTGTTTCGGCCATTGGTCAAAGTGGTAGTTTCGATGGCATGGATGGTATTGCAAATGAACGCGGTCTTATCGATGCTGATAAACATTTCCAAATTCCTAACAAGCCTGGCTTCTTTGCTTGTGGTGATATTGTTCGCCCTCACCTATTAACAACTGTTATTGGTCAAGGTTCAATCACAGCTGAAACGATTGACCATTACTTTAAACATGAAGATTTTGGTAAGCGTCCTAAAGTTGATGTACATCACTTCGACTTAATGGAAAAGCTTGAAGAAGTGGGTAAAGCACCAGAAAGCTTCAAACCAACTGATGATGAACGTGCCATTGATGCGGGTCTTCGTGGTACAGCTGAAGACGGTAAGTCAGTAGGTGGTTTCGCAGTACATAACTACGAAGATCGCTCAACTCACGAAATCATTACTAGTGATGAACTATATCTTGGTCACTTTGAAAAAGAAGCACGCCATCTACGCACTGAAACAGTGCCTAATTCAGAAGAAGTGTTAGGTCACTTCCAAGAACGTATGGCAGGTTTGAGTGAAGAAGATACGGTTGCAGAAGCTAAACGCTGCATGAGTTGTGGCATGTGTTTTGAGTGTGATAACTGTGTCATCTTCTGTCCACAAGATGCTGTGTTACGTACACCAAAAGATGAAGCAACAATGGGTCGTTATGTTTACACTGACTACGACCGTTGTATTGGTTGTCATATCTGTGCTGATGTTTGCCCAACGGGTTACATCAAAATGGGTCTTGGTGACCACTAATCCAGCTAAGTAGGGGTTATCGTGAAGCAAATTCGCAATCTATTTATCATCCTCACTCTGTCGCTCTTTATGAGCGGCACGGTGGTGGCCGATAGTTTTGGTTCTGTTGGTCCTAAACTGAAAATTAACCGTGCTAACGGTGACAAATGTGTCTTGCCTGAAGTTGAAATGCGCAGGGATCACATGAAGCACCTAAAACACCAACGTGACGATACCATGCACGATGGTATTCGCACTAAGAAGTTCAGCCTTAAAGAATGTATTAACTGTCATGCTAATAAAGATGAAACTGGGAAATACATTCCGGTTAATGCACCGGGTGAGTTTTGCCAGTCATGTCATGCCTACACAAGTGTCAAACTTGATTGTTTTGAATGTCATGCAACAAAACCACGTGATACCGCCTTTCACCCTATCGTTACTGATAAAATGAAAGCCTTTGCTGATGTTCATGAATTACCAAAAACAAAATCTATGCTCGATACTATCGCTAAAAAGGATGGTGACAAATGAATGAGCAAAAAATAGATCAATACCGCCGCAGTTTTTTCTCCAAAGCTGCAGGCGTTGCTGCAACCGGTGCTATTGCTCCTGGCGTAATGCTAATGTCTGTTGGGCAAGCACAAGCTCGCCCTCTTGATGAACCTGCTAGCAACAAAAATCGTTGGGGTTTATTAGTTGATTCAAACAAGTGCTCAGATGGTTGTAATGCTTGTGTGACTGCGTGTGAAACTGAAAATGGTTGGGGCAGCGGCAGTACTGACGAACAAAAATCTGACGCGAGTCAAAAAGCACAATGGATCCGGACTGTTACACTTAAAAATAACCTCACTGGCAAAGAACATCAATTGCCAATGATGTGTCAACATTGTGAAGAACCACCTTGTACTGATGTTTGCCCTACTGGCGCATCATTTAAACGAGCAGATGGTATCGTTCTGGTTGATAAACATATTTGTATTGGTTGTCGTTACTGCATGATGGCGTGCCCATATAAAGCGCGTTCATTCATCCATGAAGAACTGACTGACCAAAACCCAGATGTACCTCGCGGTAAAGGCACAGTTGAATCTTGTACGCTTTGTGTTCATAAGATTGATCGCGGTGATGGTACAACAGCCTGTGCAGAAGCCTGTAAAAAAGATGGACATCAAGCAATCTTGTTTGGCGATCTTAATGATCCAAGCAGTGAGATTGCGACAACAATGAAAAAATACGCGACGACACAAATACGTGCTGACCTGAATTTAAATACAGGTGTGCGGTATCGTGGCATTTAAGGGGATACGATAACAATGAAACCAGTTGTCCATTACAGTGCAATTGAAGGTCGCAGCATCGCTTATTGGGGATTGTTGGGTACTTTCGGTTTATTTCTCCTACTAGGTCTTGGTGCAGTTTGGGTTATGGAACACAATGGCCATTATGTTACCGGCATGAATAATCAGGTTATCTGGGGGATGCCTCATGTATTCGCTGTATTCATGATTATTGCAGCCTCGGGGATTCTTAACGTTGCATCGATTGCCTCTGTGTTCGGCAAAAAAATGTATAAACCACTATCTAGACTTTCTGCCTTAATGGCATTTGCGTTCCTTGCCGGTGGTTTAATGGTATTGATGCTTGATTTGGGTCGCCCTGACCGCTTGGTCATTGCCGCAACCTACTTAAATCCTAAGTCAGTCTTTGCATGGAATATCCTGCTTTACCCTGGATTCTTTGCCGCAGTACTGGTTTATGTCTGGTTCATGATGGAAAAACGCATGAACCAATATTCTCATCAAGCTGGTCTGTTCGCGTTTGTATGGCGTATATTATTAACAACCGGCACCGGTTCAATCTTTGGCTTTGTTGTTGCCCGTAACGGTTACGATGCGGCTGTACTTGCTCCAATGTTCATTATTATGTCATTTGGTTTTGGCTTAGCTATTTATATCTTAAGTCTTATGGCAACCTGTCGCTGGACGGGTCGCGAATTGGGTGACAGCGTCATACGTCAATTAAAGAACTTGCTTGGTGTGTTTATCGCTGCCATGTTCTACTTCGTCTTTGTTTTACACCTAACCAGTCTTTACGGTACAGAGAACCACGGCTTTGAAAACTTTATTCTTGCTGAAGGTGGACTCTTTACCCAGCTATTCTGGATTGGTTGGGTACTGATTGGTTTAGTCCTGCCTATCGCGATTGTTTACCACCCTAGCATGAGTAAATCACGCACATGGATTGGTATCGCCGCCGCGATGGTTATCATTGGTGGGCTTGTTTCGATGTATGTCATCATTATTGGTGGACAAGTTTACCCAATGTCACTCTTCCCGGGATTTGAAGTATCAAGTAGTTTTGGTGATGGTCAAATCGCCAGCTATAGTCCAAGTATTTTAGAAATTGGTTTAGGTATTGGTGGTATAGCCCTGGCGCTTGCCATGACAACCTTTGCTATCAAGGTACTGCCTTTTATTCCTAACTCACTGTCAGATGAGCTGATGGATCCTCATTACAAAGCGCCTGAAAAAGAAGTTAAAGTTGATGCTGACGCTGAGGCCGACGCGGCTTAAGCTTATGCCATTGCTGCCGACACGCAGCATCTACGCACTCGATAACGTGAGGTATTTTTAATGCCTCACGTTGTTATTTCTGCTGCTCATAAATCATCTGGTAAAACAACGGTTAGTATCGGCCTTTGTGCTGCTCTTAGCGATCGCGGGCTTGTTGTTCAACCCTTCAAAAAAGGTCCTGACTATATCGATCCGATGTGGCTTGCCAGCGCCAGTGGCCGTGATTGCTATAATTTAGATTTTTATACCATGCAGCATGACGAAATCACGCAAAATTTTACAAACTATAATCATGATGCAGACATCAGTATTATCGAAGGCAACAAAGGGCTTTACGATGGTTTAGATCTGGATGGCAGTAATAGTAATGCGGCACTTGCCACCTTACTTGATGCACCCGTTGTTCTGGTTCTTGATGCACGCGGCATGACCCGCGGCATTGCCCCGCTTATTCTCGGTTACCAAGCCTTTGATAAAAACATAAATATTGCAGGTGTTATTTTAAATCAGCTTGGGGGTTCACGACATGAAGGCAAGCTACGTCGTGTCATTGAGCACTATACTGATGTAAAAGTGATTGGTGCGATTCATAAGCATAGTGACATGGCAATTGTAGAACGCCATCTGGGGCTTGTGCCTAGCAATGAAAGTGATAGTGCGGCGCAATACATTACCAACATTAGCAAACATATAAAAAATTCTGTCGATCTCGATCAGTTTATTGATATTGCTACAACCGCTCCTCCTTCATCAGAAAATATTGTTCCTGTTATACCGGTAAAAACCTCTTGCCGAATTGCCGTTGCTCGAGATGCAGCTTTTGGTTTTTACTATGTTAGTGACATCAATGCTATGCGAGATGCTGGCGTAGAAATTGTCGATTTCGATACGATCAATGATGATACCCTGCCTCAGAATATAGACGGTTTATTTATTGGCGGCGGTTTCCCGGAAAGCAGCATGCAGCAGCTTGAAGATAATACATCAATGCGACAAAGTATTTACGATGCCATTGAAGCAGGTCTGCCCACCTATGCCGAGTGCGGTGGCATGATGTATCTAAGCCAATCGCTATCATGGAATGACAAAAGAAATTCTATGGTCGGTATTATTCCTGGCGATACAATCATGCATAAAAAACCGCAAGGTCGAGGTTATGTTAAAATTAAAGAGTCTGAGCAATTTATCTGGCCACAGCTAGAATCTGATTCAAGCAAACAACATCAAGCTCACGAGTTTCATTACTCAAGTCTTGAGAACTTTAAATTAAACAATGAATTTCAGCCAGCCTATGAAATGAAACGCGGCCATGGCATTAACGGTGAATTCGACGGAATCATGTATAAAAACATGCTTGCCTGTTATGCTCACCAACGTAATGTTGATAGCAATCCTTGGGTAAAACGTTTTATCCAATTTATACTTATTAATAAATCATCAAAAAATCTTGCAGGTATTGAATTATGTTAAAAATCACGGATGCAGCGCTTGAACAAATTAAAAAGTCGATGTCTGAATCAGATGCCAATATGTCACTACGCGTCGCTGCCGCTAAAGATAAAGATAATGCCATTCAATACGGCATGGGATACGATGACAATAAAACGGATGATGATGCGGTCATTGAGTTTGATGGCTTAGAAGTGATCATCGCGGCAGATTCACGCGACCTCCTTATAGGCGCTACCATTGATTACGTGGCATTAGATGGTGAGCAGATGCATTTCATCTTCATTAACCCTAATGATCCAAATCATAAGGCTCCTGAAGTTAATTAATCGGCCACCATGACCACAGATCACTGCCCTTTTGAACGTGCGGTTCAAACCGTTCATTTTGAATGCAACCAATCTCAAAAGACCTTTATTGGTGAAAAAGAAGGTATTGTTTGCACTAATCCCAATGCCCGCCTCAAATGTGTAGAGCTGGTTGCAGAATTAAAGCGTAACGCACGTTTTGCGCTAAAATTAGCCAAAAACAACAACGTTCTCACACATGGTCAAGAAATGAAGCTGAAATGCGGTGGTTTACAAGGACTTCAGCAATTACTATCAAAATCAGCATCAGAGAATAATATTGCCGATTTGATTCATGAGGTGCTTACTGAATTTAACACAATCAATAACTTACCTTTCCCTGAAATCATGCGTGTTGTCAGTGAATATCGCTTACGTCGTCAATAATTTGTTAGAATAGCGCCTGTTTTAGCAAAGTAATTTCCTATGGGCATCGATAACACGATTATTAAGCCAAACAGACATAAGCCAACTGCTCCAAAAGGCATCGGCAAAACCTTGTCTAGAAATCGGCTATTGTTTCCTATTGCAGGTCTGTTCACAGTTTTCGGACTACTATCTTTTAGTATTATTCTGCTGTATCTACTGCCAGAAAGTGTTCAAGTCATCATGCTGTGGCAAACCTTGCTCCTGATAGTCGGTCTGGGTTTAATTATTCACACCGTACGTCGAATACGCCAGCAATTATTAACCCCTTTAGATGGTTTGCGCCAATGGTCAAAACGCATACGTTCAGGTGATCTCGATTCACATATTGACGTCCCTGCTCGTGGTGAATTTGCGAGCCTCATTCAAGATATTAACAGCCTAACAGATGAGCTGCACAGCCTAACCGATGAGATGGATACACGGGTACAAAATCAAACTGAACATATTGCCGACAAATCTCGTTCACTCGAAATACTTTACGATATCGCCACCAGCTTAAGTTCATCGCAAAACTTAGATGATTTATTAGAACAGTTTCTTGATACTTTAATGACATTGGTTGATACGCGTGCCGCCAGTGTCCGATTGCTAGACAGCCAGAACATGACCCGTCTGGTTGCCAGCCGCGGATTTAGTGATGATATTAAAGAACAAGAAAAATTGGTCAACATTGATCGATGCTTATGTGGAAAGATAACGCTTCATGGTGGTATCGGTATTCAAAAAGGTATCGACGCTTGCAACCAATTTCTTTCCTGCGCCATTATCGATGGTGACTGTAAAGAAATGCTGGTGATCCCTTTGCAGTATCAAGATCGTATTCTTGGGGTCTATAATATTTTCTTAGATAGACCTAGCCGCGAACTCGGTAAAGACATACGTGACTTACTCAACTCTATTGGTAAACACTTAGGGCTTGCCATAGAAAAGACTCGCCTAGATCAAAATGCCCGCCGTCTTGCCATTATGGAAGAACGTAACATGATTGCCAATGAGCTGCATGACTCACTTGCCCAATCTTTAGTCAGCATGCGATTACAAACAAAAATGATGGGCGAAACCTTATATAAAAAAGATATTCGCCATGCACAAAATGAAGTACGCAGACTAAACACTGCCATTGATGATGCCCATAAGAGCCTTAGAGAATTGCTTTCAAATTTCCGGTCTAAGATGGATGAACGTGGTCTTGTGTATGCTGTAAATGATTTGCTTTATACCTTTAAACAAGAGACCGGCATCAACACTTATGTACATTGCAATGACAGCAAAGAACACTCAGGACTTTCCCCCGCACAGGAATTTCAGGTGTACCGCATTATTCAAGAGTCACTGGTTAATGTTAAAAAACACAGTGGTGCTTGCAATGTTCGTGTTTTAATTAATCGCTTACCCAAGGATGGCTGCAATGTCTTAATAGAAGATGATGGTCAGGGCATTGAAGATATTGAAATAAACTCGGAACCAGGTGAACATATTGGTTTATCCGTCATGAAAGAAAGAGCCGACGCTATTCATGGAGAATTACAAATAGAAAGCGAACCGGGCGAAGGAACTCGTGTCTTATTACACGTCCCTGCCTCCTCGCATATTCAATAATGACACACTTAACTGGAGTTGTATTTTGCGCGTTCTATTAATTGATGATCATGCCCTTGTTAGAAAAGGCTTAGAGGAATTACTACAAAGTCGCGGCATTGACGTTGTTGGCTCTGCGGGTAGCGGTGAACAAGGCATTCAACTTGCTAAAGAAAAATCGCCTGATATTATTTTACTCGATATAAAAATGCCGGGAATAAGCGGTCTTGAAACACTTGAGAAATTAAAAGCCGATGGGATAGAAACACCGATACTGATGTTAAGCATGAGCCGAGACGAAGAAGATCTTGCTCGCGCATTACGAGAAGGAGCACAGGGCTATTTACTTAAAGACATGGATCCTGACGAACTTATTCCCGCCCTCAATGATGCCATGACAGGTAAAAATGTAGTTGCCAAAGAACTCATTGCCTCTCTCACCAATATTATTCAAGGCAAACCATCTAAACCGGATACAATAGAGCCAGCAACACCCTTATCAGAACTCACGCCACGTGAACAAGAAATATTAGCGCACATTGCTGAAGGTGAAAGTAATAAAGTCATTGCCCGACACCTCGGCATTTCTGATGGCACAGTAAAACTCCATGTTAAAGCCATATTACGCAAGCTCGGTGTGCACTCACGTGTTGAAGCAGCCGTGATTGCCGTTGAACATGGTATGCGAATATAAACTCTAATTTAAGAGCAACTTTTAATGAAAACATTTATGCAAATAGTCGATGCAACGGCGAAAACCATTACTGAAATCATGCCGTGGGATCTTGAAGAAAAACTCGAATCAGACATCCCTCCTATGCTGGTTGATATCAGAGAACCTTATGAATATGATGCCATGCACATCCAAGACTCACTACTAGCACCACGCGGTATTCTTGAAACCGCTTGTGAGTTTAACTATGAAGAAACTATTCCTGAACTCGCCGATGCGCGTGATAAAGAAGTTGTCGTTATATGTCGCTCGGGTAATCGTAGTGTGCTCGCCGCCTCAATGATGCAGGAATTAGGCTATAACAACGTTGCTTCACTCAAAACCGGATTACGTGGCTGGAATGATTATGAACAATCTTTGGTTGATAACAACAATAAAACTGTTGATATTGACAACGCCGACAACTACTTTAGATCTATTCTAAGACCTGAGCAAGAACGGTAACTAATTGTTAAATATGTGTTTTATAAATATAGTTCATCCAACTAATTCAAATTGTTTACAGATGCGCTCATACGCGAGAAACTTATGCCGATAACAAGCTAACTAACATTAATAAAACTATGGCACTATCATATGAACGATGAGTACCCTTTTACTGATTTACCCACCATCGATGAAGCCATTGCGACACCACTAAAAGATTTACTCGGTGATAGTTATTTTGAATTGGTGAATGACTTTACAAGTGACTTTCCTGTTAAATTTGATGCGCTCAAAATAGCATCCAATGGCAGTGACGTAGACAGCATCTTTAGAATCTCACACACGCTTAAATCCAGCAGCGGTAGTTTTGGTTTTACCAAACTCTACAGACAACTTGAACACCTTGAGTTACAAGCAAGAAAGAACGAAATCACAGCACTAAATGAACAGATTGATCTTCTTCAACAAGAATTCAACATTGTTGTCACAAGCCTAGATAAAGAAAAATAAGCGATGCTGACTAATGAACAAACCAGAATTTTTATCGTTGATGATGATCATGTTACCCGTCACTTAGTTAGAAAAATTCTTAGCAATTCTGGTTATCGGATCTTTGAGGCATCTAATGGTGCAGAAGCCATCGAATTATTCGACGACATTGCTCCGCATATTATATTAATGGATGTGATGATGCCTGATGTGGATGGCTACACAGCCTGTCGCGCTATTCGCGAGAAAGCGAACTTTCTTGAACTTCCCATCATTATGCTTACAGGGCTAGATGATGTAGATTCAGTCCGCGCCTCACTTGATGCAGGTGCAACCGATTTTATTAGTAAACCTATAAACTGGGCTCTGTTCGGCCAACGCGTTCAATATGCACTTAATGCACGGAGCATGCATGAAGAACTTCAAAACCAAAAAAGTCGTCTTTCACAAGCACAGAAGTTAGCAAAATTGGGATCGTGGGAATTGTCCGTTGATGAAAATAATCTCGTCTGCTCAGAAGAATTACTTAGCCTGATTGGATTAGATGCAAATGAAAAAATCCCTGATCTTGATTCTCTGGTTAGCTATGCGCACCCTTCAGATAAAGAATCGGTTCGAGCCCATATTGTTGACGCCATGATTCAAGGTATTGGTTATCAACTCGAACATCGTATGATTCGTCGTGATGGTAGTGAGATATATGTTCTGCAACATGCCGACTTAATAAAAGACCGTTCAAATAATACGACTAAAGTCATTGGAACAGTACAGGACATCACTGAATTAAAATCAACTCAGGCTGTTATTCATCATCAAAATCATTATGACTTGCTAACAGATTTACCCAATCGCCGCTTTTTTACCGATAATGTTATAAAAAACATTGGCAATTCAAATAGTGATAATGCCGTCGTTATTTACATGTTAACACTTGATAACCTTCGAAACCTGTCTGAGTCATTGGGTTACAAAGCAACTGAAACGGTATTAATCTCATTCTCAAGCCGTTTAAAAACACTTAAATCTAATTCGGTGATTATTTCCAGGTTCAATGATAATACCTTTGCCATTATGTCGAGCGACTTTACTGATTTAGGTCACGTCGCACAAATGACCAATGCTATTATGGCACTTACAGAGCAATCCATTTCCATTGATACGCATGATATTTTTGTTACCGTTAGTATTGGTATATCAATCTACCCAATTGATAATAATACTGCCGAAGCCACTATACTCGGTGCTGAAAACGCCATGCTTAATGCATCAAAGCAAGGTGGTGGTCGTTACCTTTTCTACAGCGAGAAATCTAATAGAGAGGCACAAGAACGACTTGAGATTGAGAATGATATCCGCAAAGGTATTAAACGTGGCGAGTTTATACCCTATTATCAACCACAAATTGATGCACAAACAGGAACAATCACCGGCTTTGAGGCATTGGCCCGCTGGCATCATCCTACTAAAGGAGTTATTGCCCCGTTTCGCTTTATCGATATCGCTGAAAAGACCGGACTTATTATTGATTTAAGCCGATCAATAATTGAGCAAGCCTGTCAGCAAACGCAAGAATGGAGTGATAGTGGTCTTGGTCATTTTGTCTTGGGTGTTAATTTATCTATAAAACAATTCATTGATCATGATATAAGCAAAGAAATAAAAGAAATTCTGCAAAGAACGGGGTTATCGGCAGAACAACTTGATATTGAAATTACTGAAAGCATGGCTGCCACCAAGACCGCAGACATTATTCATACTCTTAAACAATTAAAAGACATGGGTGCGACGATTTCAATGGATGATTTTGGTACTGGTTATTCCTCGTTAAACCAATTACAAACATTCCCTATAGATACAATTAAAATTGATCGAAGTTTTATTCTTGATATTGAGGGTTCTGGTAATGGTGTGATGGTGAAAACCATTATTGCTATGTCTAAAAGCCTCGGTATGAATATTATTGCAGAGGGTGTAGAGAATTCTGCACAACTAAGCATGTTACTTGCTCATGGTTGCAATAACATACAAGGTTACTTATACAGTAAACCTCTTCCTGCTAACAAGTTTAGTCGTTTTGTTACTGACTTTTATAATGATCTAAAAGAAAACCAGAATATCGTTTAAGATTTTTTCCAGTACTTGGCCTCATTATACCAATTTAACTTTTCATGAAGTTTAACCACTTCACCAACAATAATGAGGGTTGGCGCTTTAATCTCTTCTCTCTCAACAATATCGGGCATATTTTCTAAGGTGCCTGTGAATAATCGTTGATCCACCATGGTGGCCTTTTGTACTAATGCCATAGGCATATCTTTGGACATACCGTGTGCGACTAATTCTTTGCATATTGTTTTTACGCCCACCAGACCCATGTAAAAAACTAACGTTTGGTTTGGCTGAACCAATCCCGGCCAATTGATATCCATCATGCCATTTTTTAAATGACCTGTTGCGAAAACAACCGACTGTGAATAATCACGATGCGTTAGCGGAATACCTGTGTAAGATGAGGCACCCGATGCAGCCGTGATACCCGGAACCACTTGAAAAGATACGCCCTCTTCCACCAAGGTATCAATTTCTTCACCACCTCGACCAAAGATAAAGGGATCACCGCCTTTTAAACGACAAACTCGTTTACCTTCTTTAGCAAGACGTACCAGCATGTGATTAATGTCTTCTTGTGGCACAGCATGATTCGCGCGTTCCTTACCCACGTAAATACGCTCCGCATCACGACGCGCTAGATCGATCACCTGTTGTGACACTAAACGATCATGTACCACTACATCTGCTTGCTGCATAAGGCGTAGTGCTCTAAACGTTAGCAAGTCAGGATCACCAGGACCGGCACCTATTAAATACACTTCACCAATTTTATCTGCCTGTTCTGCATCCGATGCATTCAATGATTTTTCAATTTCAATTTCGGCATCACTGTCACGTCCAGCAAAAACCATTTCAGCTGCAGGACCTTGAAGAACTCGTTCCCAGAATAAACGTCGATCGGTTGGATTAGAAAAACGTGTTTTAACGCGTTCTCTAAAATCTGCGGTCATTTTAGCTAAGCGCCCGTAAGCACTTGGTAATAAACTTTCTAAACGTGAACGAATCATTCTTGCCAAGACTGGCGAAGCACCACCAGTTGAAATCGCGGCAATCACTGGAGAGCGATCAACAATAGATGGCATGATAAAGGTACATAAATCTGGGTTATCGACCACATTCACTGGAATATTCACCGCCGTGGCCGCCGCATGCACAGCCTGATTAACCGCCTCATCGTCTGTTGCCGCAATCACTAAAGACTTACCCTTAACATCCTCTGCACTAAAATCACGTATCTCATGGCTTATTTTGCCTTGTTCAAGCCATTCTGTGAGAGTGTCTGAAAGCGATGGTGCAATGATTAATACCTTGGCATGCGCGTCTAATAACAGTGATGTTTTACGCGTAGCGACTTCACCACCCCCTACAATCAGGCAGTCGTGTTGTTTTAAGTTCATGAATACAGGTAAAAAGTCCATATATCAGCTTCCAGACCGTGAATGTAACGGTATTTTAAACAGGCGCGGCATTATACCTCTGTCTTAGGCATCCGGCAAAGACATTGCCTTATGAGTCATAGGGTTATGACGTAATAACATCTAACCCTGCCATGTAGGGGCGTAATACGTCTGGTACGACAATACTGCCATCCGCTTGCTGGTAATTTTCCATCACCGCGACGAGGGTTCTGCCCACAGCAAGGCCGGAACCGTTGACCGTATGCACAAGCTGCGGTTTTTTCATATCTGCGTTGCGCCAACGTGCTTGTAGGCGGCGAGCCTGAAAATCCATAAAGTTACTACAAGACGAAATTTCACGGTATTTCTGCTGCCCTGGCAACCATACTTCCAGATCAAACGTTCTTGCGGCACTAAAGCCAATGTCACCGGTACATAAATCAACCACGCGATAGGCTAAGCCCAGCTTTTGTAAAATTGTTTCCGCATGGCTGGTCAATTCTTCGTGTGCGCGTACTGAGTCATCAGGATGAACGATTTGCACAAGCTCCACTTTTTCAAATTGGTGCTGACGGATCATGCCGCGAGTATCTTTACCATGAGAGCCTGCTTCACTTCGAAAACACGGTGTATGAGCAACAAATTTCAATGGCAACACATCTGCGGCAAGAATTTCATTACGCACGATATTGGTTACCGGCACTTCTGCAGTTGGAATTAAATAAAGTTCTTTTTCACCCTTCATGGCAAATAAGTCTTCACCAAATTTAGGTAACTGCCCTGTGCCATACAAACTATCGCTATTAACGAGATAAGGAACATAGGTTTCTATGTAACCATGATCTTGAGTATGCGTATCGAGCATAAACTGCGTTAAGGCACGTTGTAACCGTGCTAACGGCCCTTTCATTACCGTAAAACGCGCGCCACTTATTTTTGCAGCCACTTCAAAATCAAGTTGCGATAACTGTTCACCTATCTCAACATGGTCAATCGGATCAAAATCAAACGCGGGTGGTGTGCCTTGTGATTTAATTTCAATATTATCATCTTCATTTTTACCATCAGGCACGTCATCAAAGAGAATATTGGGGATGCCCAGCATAATTTCTTGCAAGTTTATTTGCAGATCCGTTAATGCTGTTTCAGCTGCTTTCAATTTGTCACCTAAACTTGCCACTTCATCCAGTAAGGGCTGAATATCTTCACCCGCTGCTTTAGCCTGACCAATTTTTTTAGAACGGCTGTTACGTTCACTTTGTAATGATTCGGTTTCTATTTGAATTTTCTTACGTTGTTGTTCTAGCTGTGCGAGTGTTTCTACATCGAGCACAAAACCTCGTCGTGCTAGTTTCTCAGCCGTTTGTGAAAGTTCTGATCGTAATAATTGTGGGTCTAGCATGGTTTAATCTCGTTATCATTCAATAATTATTTATTCACTTGCGCTGTCCAATGCACAATACGTCCGCTACCAACTTGGCTCGATAAATGTTCTATAATACGCATGGCATTCTCGGTGCTATCAAAAAATTCAACCACCACCGGGAGATCAAGCGACATGTCGAGTAAAGATGAGGAATGCATTTTACCTGATTCACCAAAGCCAGCAATACCTCTAAATGCTGTGACACCTTTTACTTTTTCAACATCATGTAGTTGCTCAAGCAAAGGTTTTAATTGTGCATCAGACTCGGTTAGATAAATACGTACCATTGTGACTGTTTCACCCATATTAAGCTCCATAAACTTGTCTAAAACCAACAACGCCCACCCAAGTTGCCATCACGCATAACACTACACTTACTAGCATATTAAGTAATGCCCTCATGTGATCACCCGATTCGATTAACAACATGGTTTCAATTGAAAATGTTGAAAAAGTCGTAAACGCTCCCAACACACCAATCATGAGAAAGGCACGCCATTCTACTGCAAAGGCGATTCGTTCAACCAGCAGTACATAAAGGATCCCCATCAACAAACTACCCAGAACATTGACGGTTAAGGTGCCATAAGGAAAATCTCGTCCGGCTATCGAGTACACGACGTTAGAAACAAGAAAACGCAGCGATGCCCCAACTGCTCCACCAGCGGCAATAACAAGTATCTGGTTCATTATGTTTTATTCCGGTTTTTATGATGGTAGTCAATATCTGTTTGTCGCAAACGTTCTAACTTGTCAGCAATTTTGTCTTCAAGCCCCCGCCTTACCGGGTAATAATATTGCGTTGCTGTCAGATTGTCTGGGAAATAATTTTCACCTGCGGCATAGGCATCCGGCTCGTCATGGGCATAGCGGTATTCTTTGCCGTAATCTAGGTTCTTCATTAGCTTGGTTGGCGCATTACGCAAATGTAGCGGCACATCAAAACTATCTGATTGCTTTACATCTGACATTACTTTATTAAATGCTTTATAAACAGCGTTACT
>CAZIWG010000037.1:20362-21866 GCA_964542925.1 uncultured Granulosicoccaceae bacterium
CTGATTGCTTTACATCTGACATTACTTTATTAAATGCTTTATAAACAGCGTTACTCTTAGGTGCAACAGCTAAATAACTAACCGCTTGTGCCAACGCCAATTCCCCTTCGGGACTGCCTAATCGTTCTAATACATCCCAAGCAGTCAAGGCAATTGATAAAGCACGTGGATCTGCATTTCCAATATCTTCTGATGCCATGCGCACCACACGGCGTGCAATATATAAGGGGTCACAACCACCATCGAGCATTCTTGCTAACCAATATAATGATGCATCGACCGCAGAGCCACGAACTGATTTATGTAATGCTGAAATTTGATCGTAAAACGCTTCGCCACCTTTATCAAAACGGCGCACACCGCCCTTGATCACTTCAGCAACAAGTTCGTCAGTAATATCCGTATTTTGTTCTGCTTGTGCTAAAGACGCTAAAATATCTAATAGATTCAGCGCACGACGCGCATCACCATCTGCTGATTGTGCAAGCTGCTTTAGCTGTGCTTCAGAAACAGGTAAATCTGAATCACCTAAACCTAGCTCTTTATCATCGAGCCCACGCTTAAGAATAGTAACAAGAGCATCCGAATCTAAATTCTTTAACACATAAATACGTGACCGCGACAACAAGGCATTGTTTAATTCAAATGAAGGGTTCTCAGTCGTTGCACCTATAAAAATAAATGTGCCGTCTTCTACATACGGCAGGAATGCATCTTGTTGCGATTTATTAAAACGATGCACTTCATCAACGAACAACACGGTTTGTTGCCCTTGCGACTGTGTTTGCTTGGCTTGCTCTACAGCTGCCCGAATTTCTTTCACACCGGATAATACTGCTGACAAACTGATAAATTGCGCACCACAATTATTTGCAATCATTCTTGCTAAGGTTGTTTTTCCCGTACCGGGTGGCCCCCAGAACAACATTGAATGTAAATGACCGGACTCGATCACCATACGTAAGGGTTTATCTGCTGCTAATAGATGTGCCTGACCATGGAAATTAGACAAATCAGTCGGGCGTAATCGATCAGCCAGTGGCTGACCTGTATTGATCAAATTATCTGCAAACAAGTCGGCGTTATTCTTTTGCATTGAAAGAGCTCTTATTTACTCACCAATAACATCTATATTTTTAGGTGGAATGAAATCAAATATTGCAGGATCAATGACGGGGTTACGTTCAATATTGCTAAATAGTAAACGCGTTAATTGCCCAAAGGAATCATGCAATTCCATACTGACAAGATTCGTCTCATCAAATGCCAATACGATCCGTTCAAACCCCGAATCTTTTTGAAAAGGTATCAACTCAACCCACTGAAGATTTTGTTCCTCACCGAGTTCATTAACAGTAAAATTTTGTTCTATTGGCGTATCACTGCTTAGCAATAACGCTGGCGTAGAACCCAGCACACTGTCCACTGTTTTAACGGTGACCTGTTCTAGGTCAATATCGTACAACCAGACTTTTTTACCATTTGAAATAATTTGCTGTTCATA
>CAZIWG010000037.1:21966-24408 GCA_964542925.1 uncultured Granulosicoccaceae bacterium
GCTTTAATCAAACCGGTAATCACATCTACCGATGGTCGTTGTGTGGCTAAAATTAAATGAATACCTGATGCACGGGCTTTTTGTGCTAAACGCGCAATCAATTCATCCACTTTTTTACCGACGACCATCATCATGTCAGCCAACTCATCAATAATAATGACAATAAAAGGTAAGTGCTCTAAATCAGGGGCGGTTTCTTCCATCCCGTCTTCTTGTTTGAAGGTAGGATCAGGGATCGGTTCACCCTTTTCATCGGCTTCTTTAATTTTACGGTTATAACTATTTAAGTGACGCACACCCAGTGCTGCCATTAATTTATAACGACGTTCCATTTCTGCAACACACCATCGCAAGGCATTAGCGGCATCTCTCATGTCAGTCACCACTGGCGTAAGCAAATGCGGTATCCCCTCATAAATGGATAGTTCCAACATTTTTGGATCCACCATGATCAATCGCACATCATGCGGTGTGGCGTTGTATAGCAAACTCAATATCATGGCGTTGATCGCCACCGATTTACCCGAACCTGTCGTACCCGCCACCAACATGTGAGGCATTTTGCCGAGATCATACACTTTCGGATAGCCAGCGATGTCTTTACCTAAGGCAATCGACAAACCTGATTTATTATCGTCGTATTCCTGTGAATTAATAATTTCACTTAAACGCACAATCTCACGGTTTTCATTCGGCACTTCTAAACCAATCACCGATTTTCCCGGGATCACCTCAACAATACGTACACTGATGGTTGATAAGGCACGCGCCAGATCTTTAGCCAGATTACTGATCTGACTGACCTTAACTCCCGCAGCCGGTAGTAACTCAAAACGGGTAATAACGGGACCGGGATGTACTGCAACCACTTCAACTTCAATGCCAAAGTCACGCAACTTAATTTCAACCAACTGTGACATCGCTTCTAACGATTCATTAGACATGCGTTGCTTGTCTTCCTCAGGTTCATCTAACAATGAAAGAGGAGGTAATGGCGTGTCATCGACTGTTTCAAATAAAGGCACTTGTCGTTCACGTTCAGAACGTGCACTGGGTTCAGGCAAGACAATGGTTTTTTCAATAACAGGCGGTTTACGTTGACTGATTTTGCGTTTTGCCGTTTCAACCGTCACTGAGCGTTCTTTGCGTGCCCGTCGTCCAGCAAGATATTCACGTAACTGAATAAACTGATGCCGTATAAAGAACACCAATAGAATACTATACTTGCCTGTCACGTCCATTAACCAAAACCATGACAATCCGGTAAACAAGGTTATTCCAGCAAGAAACAAAGCGAGTTGCAGTAAGGTCGCCCCCAGAAAACTGAAGGCACCAACCAAGCTGTTGCCCACCACTTGCCCTAATATCCCACCAGGATTCAGGGGCAACTGTAAATCTGGTTGCTGTACATGCAAGGTAGCCAAACCTGCACCCGCGATAAGGGTAAGTAGGAAGCCCGCTGCCCGCAAGCCCAAATGCCATGCATCAAACCCCTCATCTTGACGACCTCGGTAGAACAACCACCCACTATAACCGAGCATGATCGGGAACAAATATGCCATTAAGCCGAACAAATAGAGAAACACATCAGCAAACCAAGCACCGGTGATCCCCCCCATGTTTTTAACGGTACTGCTTGTATCAACCGAATGCGACCAACCGGGATCAATGCTGTTATAGCTCAGTAGACTCAGCAACAGATAAATACTCACCGCCATAAAGACAAGCAGTGCTCCCTCACGCAAACCACGGTGTGTATGAGAAGGTTGAACTGCTGTTGTTTTCTTGCGCTTTGCTTGAGCCAATACGGTAACCGCTTGTTTGTAAAACTATTATTATATTGTCAGTCTGTGTCTCTTTAACATACGCAGACCGTACTAAATTATATGCGTAACTCTATCAAATAATAAGGATTTATTCGCCCTCAATCACTGTGATTTTTCAAGCCAGCATGACATATTTTACCCGCATCAACATTAATCGCCGCAACAAGTGATTTATCTTCAGCCCATCCATCTTGAGCCAATTTTAACACCCAAGGATAAACTGCCGAAGAAAGTGCCTGAGAGGCACTTTTAGGCACCGCACCGGGCATATTGGTTACCCCGAAATGCACCACATCATGACAAATATAAGTCGGATCTTGATAATCAGTGGGACGCGTTGTTTCGATGCAGCCCCCTTGATCGACAGCGATATCAATAATGACACTCCCCGCCTGCATGGTGGCAACCATTTCCTCAGACACCAGCTGTGTAGCTCGTTGCCCTGTTACTAAAATGGCTCCAATCAGTAAATCAGCTTGTAAAACTGCCTCAGCAATGGCATCCGAATAACTATAAAGCGACGTTACATTAGCGCCTATCGTTCTTAATCGTTCTAATTTATCTCGATTACGATCAAATACCGTGACCTCCGCCCCTAATGCTGCACTCACTATTG
>CAZIWG010000038.1:0-23066 GCA_964542925.1 uncultured Granulosicoccaceae bacterium
CCCTACGGGACGCCATATAAGTAAAAAGGCTCGCTTTATGCGAGCCTTTTTTATTGTCTTTATTAAATTCTCCCTGTTTTGTTCTGCACGACACCCCTGTGCATATATTCAGCAAAAATACGCCATGAAAACAGTTAAATTACCAATTATTTCATTAAGTTAAGTTATTCACATAAAAAAGTTCGTTTTATTAGAATTCTTTCCTAAAGATAATGATGAAAGTGACGATAATGATGTTAGTGATTTAATTGACGATAGTGATTATCGTTAGTTTTAATAGGGAAGGAAAGATATGGAATTTCGGGTTTCAATTGCGTCCGTTTTCGTGATTGCAGTGATCGGTATTATTGGAATATTAAATATCAGCACCGCTGGGATGACGAGCGTCTGGTGGGTATCTTCACTCATAGTGACTTCTTCTGTTGCGAGCTTGCTGATAAAGCGTGTTTATGACAAACAGAATTTGAGACTAGAAGAAGAAGAAAGGCAGAATGAAGAAGGACTACTTTCTGAGCAGGTTGATGAGGTTGTCCTGAATGTCTTTGAAGATACCACATCACAAATAGTTAAACTTTCTGCTGGTCAAATAGAAATTTCACGTGGCCAGACTGAAGAAGCAATTAATGAATTATCACAACGCTTCGCAGGTTTAGTAGAAAAGCTCAATTCAGCAGTCACTGCATCAGAACATGCGGCAGGTAATATGGCTGGAGAGAGTGGGGTTTCAACTGCACTTGAAGTTAGTCGACGTGACTTAACGGGTCTTGTTGATCGCATGAAACACTCATTACATTCCCGAAATAAAAATTTAGAAAACATACGTAGTCTGGCAGAAGAATCCGTATCGTTAACACAAATGGCAGAATCGGTAGAAAAAATTGCATCTCAAACAAACTTACTGGCATTGAATGCAGCAATTGAAGCTGCACGTGCAGGTGAAATGGGTCGAGGTTTTGCTGTCGTCGCAGACGAAGTGCGTAACTTATCAAAACAATCGGGTGAAACAGGTCAGCAAATATCTGAAATTGTAAATCGCATAAGTGCTGCGATGCAAGTAACGTTAGAATCGGTTGAAGTCAGCGCTAAAGAAGATATTGTTTTTGAAACCGAATCACAAGAAACAGTTAATAATGTATTGACTGGCCTTCAAGAAATGATGAGTGGATTATCAAATTCATCTGAAATCCTTAAGAAAGAAAGTATCGGTATCCGCAATGAGATTGCAGATATTTTAGTATCACTGCAATTTCAGGATCGTGTTAGTCAGATACTTGTTCATGTCAGAGATTCATTACATGACTATGAAAATATTATTTCCGAAACGCATGAGCATCGTGCGGCAGGTAGCCGAACACCCATTGATGGTGAAGCAGTGCTTGCAAGTTTGGTGAGCGGATATACAACAAACGAACAGCGTGAACTTCATTCTGGTGGCAAAGCATCCGCACCTGCAGATGAAGAAATAGAATTCTTTTAATTGTAGTAATAAATAAAAAAATGAATATGAACAAGAAATGCTTGGAGTTTAACAATGGCTAAAACAATATTAATTGTAGATGACTCGGCTTCGTTACGTCAGGTTGTGGCAATAGCACTTAAGGGTGCGGGATATAACGTGCTTGAAGGCAGTGATGGTAGTGATGGCTTATCAAAATTAGATGGTACAAAAGTTCATTTAATTATCAGTGACGTAAATATGCCGGGTATGGATGGGCTGACAATGGTAACTGAGATCAAGAAAATGCCTAACTACAAGTTTACGCCCATTATTATGTTAACGACTGAAGCAGGCGCAGATCTAAAAGAAAAAGGCAAAGTAGCAGGTGTTAAAGCATGGGTTGTAAAACCCTTTAAGCCAGATCAAATGTTAAATGCTGTATCAAAGTTGATTATGCCGTAATTCGTAAGGAGCTTGATATGTTAAGTGTGAAAAAAACAAAAGCGGGTAAATATACTATATCACTCGAAGGTGAGTTAGATATTTACTGCGCCGCTGACTTTAGAAAGGAATTAATGCCGTTAGTAGATGAATGTAAGTCAGCTATTTTTAACTTATCAGGCATAAGTGAAATGGACACATCATGTTTTCAAGTGTTGATGCAAGCTAAACGTGAATGTGAAAGGGATAACAAAGACATGCAAATGGTTTCACATAGCCCTGCGGTATTTGAGATTCTTGAATTATATAACATGGAAAGCTTTTTTGGTGATCCACTATTGTTACCACACGCAGATAATTGAGAGGTAATTAGGAATGAGTGAACGTCCTCAAGATATGTTTCTGGAAGAGGCAACCGATCTTCTGCAGGTGATGGAAGATTCATTACTGGAATTAGAAGACTCGCCAGGTGATCCTGATTTAATTAACGCTATTTTTCGGGCTGCACATACGATTAAAGGTACCGGTGGTGTATTTGGATTCGAGCATGTTGAAGCTTTCACACATGTAGCCGAAAGTGTGTTGGATAAAGTGCGTGATGGTGCAATAGACATTGACGAAGCATTAGTTGCCTTATTTTTAAAATGCCGTGATCACATAGGTATATTAGTGGAATCAGCAGTGAATGATGAAGCGTCACCTGAAGATAAGGTAATAAGTAACGGTGCTGAATTACTGGCAGGATTAGAAGCCTATCTTGGTGAAAGTGTTTCAGAGAGTAAAGTCGTTTCTACAGGCGAAACACCAGTAGAACAGATTGAAAATGGTCATATGGTTGAAACAAATAATTGGCATATTTCTTTACGTTTCGATGAAGATGTTTTACAGAATGGTATGGATCCACTTTCATTTCTTCGTTATCTAAAAAAACTGGGGTCATTGGTATCCGTTGTCACGCTATATGATGCGATGCCTGAGATGTCAGAGTTAGATCCAGAGCTTTGTTACTTAGGCTTTGAGATCGATCTACATTCAGAAGCAGACAAGGAAACAATTGAACAAGTATTTGAATTTGTACGTGAGATGGCACAAATTCAAATTTTACCACCACGTGCCAATGTTGCGCTTTATGCAGAAATGATTGAGTCATTACCTGATGACGGACAACGTATTGGTGAAATTTTAGTTGCGTGTGGTGCATTAACACAGCATGAATTAGAAAAAGCACTAGAAGGGCAAAAGGCACTTGGTGATGGTGAAAAATCATTGCTAGGTGATGTGCTGGTGAAGGATAAATCGGTACCTAAAGAAATTGTTGATGCGGCTCTCAAGAAACAGGAGAAGTCTAAAAAATCGTCAGGTAACCGCGCACTGCGTGTTGATGCGGATAAGTTAGATAGGCTAATTAATTTGGTGGGTGAACTGGTTATTTCAGGTGCCACAACCAACTTACAAGCACAACGATTAGAAGATGAACGTCTACTCGAAGCAACCTCTCAAATGAACCGTCTTGTTGAAGAAATTCGAGACAATGCATTAACATTACGTATGGTGCAAATAGGTGAAACTTTTAACCGCTTTAAACGTGTCGTGCGTGATGTAAGTAAAGAACTGGATAAAAACATTGATCTTGTTATCAGTGGTGGTGATGCAGAGTTAGATAAAACCGTGGTTGAAAAAATTGGTGACCCACTTATGCACCTTGTACGGAATTCAATGGATCATGGTATTGAATCCGCAGAAGAGCGTCTTGCTGCAGGGAAATCTGAGCAGGGAACGTTAACCCTTAACGCTTACCATGACGCAGGTAATATCGTTATTGAAGTGAAAGATGATGGTAAAGGGCTATCTAAAGAAAGAATTTTGGCGAAGGCAATGGAAAAAGGGTTAATTGGATCAGGTCAAAATATGACTGATCATGAAATTTATCGTCTTATTTTTGAAGCCGGCTTTTCAACAGCAGAACAAGTCACTAATTTATCAGGCCGTGGTGTTGGTATGGATGTGGTTCGGAGGAATATTGAATCTTTACGCGGCAGTGTCGATGTTGACAGCACTCCTGGTGAAGGTTCTACCGTAACAATTCGTTTACCGTTGACGCTGGCCATTATTGATGGGTTCCTCGTTGGCGTAGGTGATTCTTCCTATGTTATTCCTTTGGATATGGTTATTGAATGTATCGAACTAGATGATGAGGAGCGCCAAAATACAGGTCAAGGCTATATAGAATTACGCGGTGAGGTTTTGCCTTACTTGCGCCTACGTGATGTGTTTGATGAAAATCAACAGCATCCAGAGCGAGAAAGCATTGTGGTTGTTCAATATGGTAATCAACGGGCTGGCTTTGTGGTTGATGAGTTGCTGGGTGAATTGCAAGCAGTGATTAAACCGATGGGTAAGATATTACAAGGTGTAAGAGGCATTAGTGGCACGACTATTCTTGGTACAGGCGATGTAGCCGTTATTCTTGATGTATTAAATTTAGTGCAACGGGCAACAACACCTACAGGAAATATAGGTAAGCAAAACAGAACTGGAATAGCACCGGTGACACTTCATTAATAATTTTTTGTATTACAACGTATTAAATAAAAAGTGGTAAGGAGAAATAAAATGAAATCATTTATTAAAGATCTATCAATTGGCAAAAGGATTGGCGGTGGCTTTACGATGGTCGTATTACTTATCGCTATTTTAATTGTTTCTATTTTTATTAAAAGTGAAGAAACAGCAACAATTAATGCACGTATACATGACTTGCGTACACCTACCGTGTTGGCATCTAAAGATGTATTGAATAGCATTAACCAAACATTAGCGGCACTGCGTGGCTGGATGATTTTGGGTAAAGATGAATTTAAAAAACAACGTAATATTGCGTTTGATAATTTACATAAATCATATGCAACACTGGAAGATTTATCCAAGAACTGGACGAACCCAGATAATGTAAAACGTTTAAAATCAATGAAAGTTATTATTGACGAATTTGAGGTTTCACAGAAAGAAATTGAAGCAATCAGCGCTACCATCAATGATACCCCCGCAACTAAAATATTGGTAAGAGATGCTGCGCCGTTGGCCGCAATTTTAATTATCGAAATTACTAAGATGATTGATTTAGAAGCCACTTTAGAAGCAACGCCTGAACGTAAAGCACTGCTTGGTATGATGGCAGATGTACGTGGTACGACCGGTTTGGCTTTAGCTAATATTCGTGCTTATCTTTTAACAGGACAGGCGAAGTTTGAGAATAAATTTGAGAAATTTTGGGACAAGAATATTGATCGCATGATTGACTTGAATAAAAACGCATATTTATTAACACCAGAACAAAAAATATCTTTTGATAAATTTGTTAATGCACGCAATAAATTTAAAACACTACCTTATGATATGTTTGATATACGTAATAGTGAACAATGGAAATTATCTAATTATTGGTTAGGTAAACGAGCTGCGCCACGGGGGGCTAAATTAGTCTCTACTTTCACTAAAATGGTTGAAAATCAGGAAAAATTGGTTAATAACGATGTTCAGCTTGCTACTGAAATTGGTGATTCACAAAGAACCTTTATGATCGTCCTAGGCTTAGCCGTGTTGGTTCTTGCGAGTCTTATTGCTTTCTTCATTATTCGAAGTATCACGACACCAATGAATCAGATGTTAGCCGCAGTTGAAAACCTTCGTGTCGGTGATGGTGATTTAACTTTCCGCCTTCCTGATTTTGGTAAAGACGAAATTGGTTTGACTGCAACATCAATCAATGGCTTTGTCGAACGGATGCAGGGTGTGATGGTTGACATCTCTAGTGCGGTTGACAACATGGCATCTGCTTCCGAAGAAGTGAGTGCGACAGCACAATCTCTTAGCCAGAATGCCAGTGAACAAGCCGCATCGGTAGAAGAAACGAGCGCTTCATTAGAACAGATGAATGCATCGATTAATCAAAATGCAGACAATGCCAAGGCGACTGACAGTATGGCAACATCGGCTTCTACCCAAGCGGTTGATGGAGGTAAAGCCGTTGGCGAAACAGTGACAGCGATGGCTGATATTGCAAGTAAAATTGGTTTTATTGAAGATATTGCTTACAAGACCAACTTACTGGCACTTAATGCAGCAATTGAAGCGGCACGTGCCGGTGAACATGGTAAAGGCTTTGCAGTCGTAGCAGATGAAGTACGAAAGTTAGCCGAACGCAGTCAGGCTTCTGCGCAAGAAATTAGTGAACTGGCAACGGACAGTGTCAAAGTTGCTGAAGGTGCAGGTTCGTTGATAGATGAAATTGTACCTAACATTCAGAAAACAGCAGATTTGGTTCAGGAAATAACCGCAGCGTCTGAAGAACAGGCATCGGGTGTGAGCCAAATAAATTTAGCCATGGAACAACTAGATAAGGCTGCTCAGCAAGGTGCAGCTTCATCAGAAGAATTAGCGGCTACATCTGAAGAAATGAGTTCACAGGTTGCAGAAGTGCAACAACAGCTTAGCTTCTTTAAACTAGGCATGGATTCTGTGCCAGATAATGTCACACCTATTATAACTGACGTACCTTGTAATGCAGATATGGCCGTTGAAGCTGATTTACAAAGTGTCAATAATGATGAAGCTGATTTTGAACGGTTCGGCAGCTAAATAATTGAATGAAATATAGGTGAGGTATCACTGATGAATGAATTAACGAGCAGTGAAAACGACGAGCAGTTGCCGGTTGTTTCAACACAGGCGATGGAGGTGGGTGATGAAGTTAATCAACATGCGAAGCATCTCACCTTTAGGATCAGTGATGAAACGTATGGTGTCAGTATTTCAGCGGTAAAGGAAATTATTGAATATCCTTCGGTTACTAGCGTACCTATGACACCCAGCGTTATTCGAGGTGTTATTAACTTGCGCGGGAATGTAGTACCAGTGATTGATTTAGCGGTTCGTTTAGGCATGGACGCAAGTAAATCAGGTAAGCGTAGCTGCGTTATTATTGTAGAGCTTGAGGCGGATGATGAAATATCAGATGTTGGTTTTATGGTTGATGCTGTAAGCGAAGTGGTCGATATTTCTGCTGATGATATTGAAGCAGCACCTTCATTCGGTGCGAAAATTCGCTCTGATTTCATTAGTGGTATGGGTAAACGTAATGATGAGTTTGTGGTATTGCTTGCATTACCCCATGTTCTTTCCATTAGAGAATTATCTGAGTTGATCAATACTACCGAGAATGAATAGAAATCATTGCTGTATTTTAGAGATATTATATTGATGCTTTAAAGAGGTCTTATGCACGCTTCAAATCATTTAGAAAGAATTATCTGTATTAAAGAAGATGTAAAGTCAGTTAATAAATTATCGAGAAAGATATACATGTTGGCATTAAATGCCATGCTGATGTCAAGACGAGCAGGTGGTGCAGGGACGGGTTATGCAAGAGTAACGCGAGAACTGCGGAACTTTAGCGAAAGTCTTGAAAAATCCATGGAAAAGCTCACAAAAATGAGTAATTCGATGGCAAGAAGCACATCAACAGATACCAAAAGGCAGAGGATAGTACGCATCTTCAATGAGGCGATGCAATCCTCAAATAAGCGAAACTCTAATATTATATATAGCATGGCAGTTGAACTTGAGAATGATCATGAGAATGAATATGAATTTGAAGACGTGGCTCAGCATTTGTCACGACTTCAACAATTGTGTCGCCAAGGTCACAATGTGGCCGTGTTAGCAAAAGTGGAGGCGGTACACATTAATACAGATTCCAGTGTTCTACTTAATATTGGTGATGAAGTGTCGACGTATGTAGAACAGGTAGAGGATGCAATGTCCATTGCGTACGAGTGTGCATTAAAAGGAAGGGAAGCAGCATGAAAAAAGTAGAAACAATTTATGAAAATGGAAATCACAAGTGGCATGTTATTGCACGTGACCCAACTAAACCTGATTTTGTTATCGATACCAATGAATATGTTATCGAGAATGAAGGTGAACTTTTGTTAACAGACCCAGGTGGTAGCGAAATATTTCCGGCGGTTTTTTCGGCAGTATCCGATGTAGTTGATGCTCGCAAGATTACACATTTATTCGCTTCGCATCAGGATCCCGATATTATATCTTCACTGACATTGTGGATGGAGTTGAATGATGATGTTAAATGTTATTTGAGTTGGTTATGGGCAACATTCGTTCCGCATTTTGGTGGGCGTGAAGAAACCTTTGTGCAAATGCCCGATGAGGGTATGGACATACCATTGGGTAACCTTAATCTTCGCGCCGTTCCCGCACATTACCTTCACTCACCCGGTAACTTTGGTCTTTATGATTCCGAAGCAAAATTATTGTTTACGGGTGACATTGGTGCGGCGATGATCCCTCATGATGAGGATTATCTATATGTAGAAGACTTTGATAAGCACATTAAACATGCAGAGGGTTTTCACCGGCGTTGGATGGGGTCTAATGGCGCCAAAAAAAATTGGTGTAATAACGTTAGAGAATTAGAGATTGATATGTTGTGTCCTCAACATGGTGCAATCTATCGTGGTGATGATGTGAAGCGTTTTATTGATTGGTTTGATGACTTGAAGGTAGGGATTAACTATTAATGAATAATGCAGCCATAAAAAAGGTACCCGCGGCAACAACGGCCCATACTATTACTGATAAAGAATTTAAGTTATTCCAGTCACTAATTTATGACAAAGCCGGTATTAGTATGTCTGATGCTAAGAAGTTTTTGATGGTGACTCGGCTATCAAAGCGCTTAAGACACTTTAAGTTAAATAGCTTTACGCAATATCATCAGATTCTTATGAATGGGCAACATCGTGGTGAAATGCAGAATATGATTGATCTGCTAACGACTAATGAAACTTATTTCTTTCGAGAGGAAAAACACTTTGATTTTCTTCAAAAAGAGATATTAGCCAATCACCGTGCGGGTAAACGATTCCGTGTTTGGAGTGCTGCATGTTCTCGTGGTCAGGAACCTTATACCTTAGCGATGGTCTTGGCAGACCAGTTAGGTGTCGATGCAAACTGGGACATTCTTGCAACAGATATCAGTTCTAAAGTGTTGGACTTTGCACACAAAGGACTATATCCAATAAATGAAGCGGACAAAATACCCAAAGATCTATTGAATAAGTGGTGTTTTAAAGGTGTTCGCTCACAAATGGGTAGTTTGCTTATCGATAAGCGATTGGGTAAGCATATTAGTTTCAAAAGTTTAAACTTGATTGGACAATGGCCTGATACAGAACGTTTCTCAGTTATATTTTTACGCAATGTGATGATTTATTTCGATATAGAAACGAAACAAAAATTAGTCGAAAGACTGCGTAACCGTTTAGAACTGGGTGGTTATTTAATAGTAGGGCACTCGGAAAGCTTAAATCAAGTCAATGACAAGATGAAGGTTATTCAACCCTCAGTTTATCAGAGAATAGATTAAATATGGCTAATACGAATGACAACATTGTACTTGGCTTAGGTGATATTTATTTTGGTCAAGCACCAAGAAAAATTTCTACCTTATTGGGTTCTTGTGTCGCTATTACATTATGGCATTCAGGCTTACGTATTGGTGGAATGTGCCATGTAGTTGTTCCTGATTTAACGAAATTGAATGGTGATACTCGCTACCCAAACTGTGCAGTAAGAAGTTTTATTAAAGATATAGTGAGTTATAAAACGCATGCTAAAGAATACATCGTTGGTATTTATGGTGGGGGAAATATGTTTCCTGATATTGGCATCGCAAAACAAAAACAAATAGGTTACCGAAACATTGAGTGTATGAAAGACATAATGCTTAAATCAGGATTCAATGTTTCTGATGCACATATTGGTGGCAATGAATATCGCCGTGTTTCCTTGTGTCTTAACACGGGTAATGTCTCAGTCGCTAGTTACACGGTGATCAAACAGGAAAAGGTTGCTGCAAATGACTATTAAAGTAATGATCGTTGATGATTCTGCTGTTATTAGAAAAGTTCTGTCGGATATTATAAATAAAGACCCTGCGCTGGAGTTAATGGCAGCAGTGATTGATCCTATCTTTGCAATGAAACGCCTAGAAAAGGAATGGCCAGATGTTATGGTACTAGATGTAGAAATGCCGCGGATGGACGGTATTACATTTTTACGTAAAATTATGGTCGAGCATCCAATACCGGTTGTAATCTGTTCTACTTTAACAGAAGCGGGTGCTGAAACAACGATGCAAGCCATGTCATCGGGGGCTGTTAATATTGTTACTAAGCCAAAAATAGCGGCTAAAGCCTATTTTCAGGATGAAGAACGGATGTTTGTTGATGCAATCAAGTCTGCAGCACAAGCAGATGTGAAGAAAATGCGTTTGTCATCACCCACGCGAAAAAAGAGCACAGAAAAGTTGTCAGCTGATGCGATGCTAAGCCCCGCGACAAGTTCTATGTCAAAGACGACAGAACGTGTAGTCGCCATTGGAACATCAACTGGGGGAACGCAAGCATTAGAAACAGTATTAGTCGAACTGCCACGAACTTGTTTAGGTATGGTCATTGTTCAACATATGCCGGAAAAATTCACCGCGGCATTTTCAGCCCGACTTAATAGTGTTTGTGATATTACGGTAAAAGAAGCAAGAGATGGTGATCGTGTATTAACCGGACAAGCATTAATTGCACCAGGCGGAAAACATATGCTACTAAGACGTAGTGGAGCTAAATATTATGTTGAAGTTAAAGATGGACCGCTAGTCAGCAGACACAAACCTTCTGTGGATGTCTTGTTTCGTTCAGTCGCAAAAACGGCAGGGAGTAATGCATTAGGGATTATCATGACAGGTATGGGAGATGACGGTGCACATGGAATGAAAGAAATGCATGATTTAGGTGCCGAGACTATTGCTCAAGATGAGGAAACTTGTGTGGTGTATGGCATGCCTAAGGAAGCGGTAAAATTAAATGCGATTGATAAAATCATACCACTCGATAATGTACCGAATGCAATTATTCACTACGGTAGTATGTAATAACTTAATTAATTTCATTCGCCTTTTGGATAAGGAGATATAGATATGAATGAGTCACTTAAATTAGTTTCAAATAATGACTCGCATGATGCGAGTCAATATAAGTATTTAACTTTCTTGCTAGCAGGTGAGAGTTATGCTTTTAGTATTTTAAAAGTAAAAGAAATTATTGAGTATGGTGAAATTACACCTATGCCTATGATGCCAGAGTTTATTTGTGGTGCTATTAACCTTAGAGGTAAGGCTGTGCCCATTATTGATCTTGCTGGCAGACTAGGTTTGCAATCTGCTGATATATCTCGCCGTACTTGTATTATTATTATCGAAGTCAGGGCAGAAGAAGAAATAATTAATATAGGCTTGGTTGTAGATACAGTCAGTAGAGTAGTTGATTTTAAGGTGGAAGATATAGAAAGAACGCCTTCATTAGGCGCGAATATACGCACAGACTTTATTGAGGCAATGGGTAAAATAAATGATCAATTCGTTATTTTGTTAAATATAGACAAGGTGTTAACAATGGATGATTTGTCAACGTTATCTCAGATTAATGAAGACACTGTGAAATAGCATATTTTTGCGTGATAATTTCGTTTTCGTATTAAATACCCTTTCTCTGGGCTTGTTATATATCAATTTTGTTATAAATTACTATTTAAGCAAGAATCTTGTGAATTGTTGAATTAAAAGTATTCAATATCAATTAGTTAGATTAAGTCGCTAACAATTAAGCAATAAATGCTGATAATGACATTTTTGTTGAAAATGACGATGATTAGTATTAATACTATAGAATCAACGTCGGAATAAGCACAAATTAAAGAGAAATTTATGCCGGATAAAACAAAAGAGTATCTGACAACACGCCAAGCTGCAGGGATGCTCGATGTTGCGGTCAGTACGGTTCAACAGTGGGCGAATGAAGGTTTACTAAAAGCTTGGACAACAGGTGGTGGGCACCGTCGAATAGTGCGTAGCTCCATCGAAGAGATGTTAAATGAAAGAATGGAGGCTCAAGGAAAGTCTTCACAACAATTTTCTGTCGTCGTCGTGGAAGATAGTGCTCAACAGCTTCGAATGTATGAGAAGCAATTTCGTCGTTGGTATACAGATATTAATGTTGTAACAGCAAAAGACGGATATGAAGGGCTGATTAAAATTGGACAGACTCTGCCATCAATTATTATTACTGATCTAAAAATGCCAAACATGGATGGTTTTCAGATGATAACAGCATTGAAGCAGATGCCAGAATTATCATCATGCACAATCATTGTTGTGACGGGCTTAACAAAAGAAGAAGTTGAAGAGCATGGAGGTCTGCCAGAAGGGGTTGAGTTATATATTAAACCTATTTCTTTCGATAAATTAGAGAATATATTCCGTGAAAAACTTTTAGAATTTGCTGCGTAAATAATATTTACGAAACGTTAATCTATTTAGTAAAAAATAGATAAATAATAATGATGCAGAATAATTCTATTCCATACAAGGGAAAAACTAATAGAATTCTTCAGGTCTCAACGCGAAAAAGATAGTTAATACTGTTAAAAAGTTGGGTTTAAGTACTATGTTACTAAACCTATTGATATCTTGAAACTGATGACCGCTGTTGATAAAGTTTTACAATGTAATTAAAAGAAAAAATATAAACAAGCATATTTAAGGGAATGAATTATATGCTAAATGACATTTCTCCATTAAGAACAAAGATAGGGTATTTGTTGCTGTTAATGGCGCTATTTTTATCGTCTTGTGCTCAAAATAATGTGCATCGTAAACTAAGCATATTAAACATTGCGATTTTATCAGATCAGAATGAACAAGCGCTGCATCAACATTATCAACCTTTGATGGCATATATTACCTCATATACTGGACTTGAAATTAAATTAGTTATACCCAAGTCCTATTCTTCATTGCTGGATATGTTTGATAGAAAATCAATAGATATGGCGTTGTTTGGTGGTGTAACGTACGTAAAATCACATTTAAAGAGTGCAGCTGTTCCACTTGTTATGCGAAATATAGATGGGGAATTTAGAAGTGTTGCCTTAGCGCGTATAAATTACCCCGCTAATAGCTTGGAAGAAATTGATGGAGGTGTTTTGGCCTTTGGCTCAAAATTGTCTACAACGGGTTACTACGTGCCTAGTTATTTCTTACGTAAGCACGATATCAATATTAACGATAAATTTAGAGAGATAAAATACTCGGGTGCTCATGATTTAACGGCAGAGTGGGTTAGAGATGGCATAGCTGATATAGGTATGTCTAATTCAGGTGTCGTCAATAAAATGTTTCTAACAGGGAGGCTTAAAAAATCAGAAATAAAAATAATTTGGCAATCGCCTCCTTTTCCAGATTATACGTGGGCAGTACAAGCTGATATTGACCCATTACAAACTACGATGATTAGAGATGCATTTTTAAGCATGGGTGGTGACGAGGAAACAAAATTATTATTGAATAAGCATGGCGTAGAATATTATATTCCTTCTAGAAATAGTGATTTCAAGAAAGTCGCTAGTATTATTCTAAAAATAGATAAGCAGGATCCTGATAATGAATATTAAAACTGCTTCAAGTGAAATAACAAAAATCATTCGAAACCTGGTTGGCCTCGCTATACTTGTTATAGTTGTGTTTATTTTAATTATTGTAACGCTGCACTATGAAGAGGATGTTTTTGATAAAAAAAATAAAATTATTTATGACTACCATTTAACCCTTAGTGAAAAAAGCGTAAGTATCCTTAACAGCATTAATCAAACAAACTTGTGGTTTATCAAGCATCAAGCAGGCAATGTTAATACGCGCAACCAGGAAATATCACCTGTTAAAACAGCATTAACTATAAGAGATCAGATTGAATCTCTAAAATACGCAATAGACGATAGCATGAATGATATTATGTTGTTGCAGAAAAAATATCCAATAATTGAATTCAGGGTTATCGATTCACTTGTATTGAAATCTTATTCTGATTTTAATAATAGTTTAAAAAAACTTTCTCACAAAGATGATATTAACTTTGAAAGCATTAATGCGATTACTGCTCCATTATTTGCAACAGTTCGTCAATATAGATTATTGCACCAAATAGCGTATAAACGTGATCGTTTATTAGTTAGAGATATATACTATTCTAATAAGTCTAAAGTGTTTTTATTATTGGTTGTAATTATTGTTATCGGCATAGTTGGTGCTGTAGTTATATTGAAGCATGTTAGTGATGCATTAAAACAACTTTATGCAGTTAACTCTATTGTCGAGAATGCATTAGATTTTATAGGCATTGCATCGCTTGAAGGAATGCCATTGTACCTAAATCACGCTGGTAGAGAATTGATTGGTATAAGGAGCGATGATGAAAATTTAAGATCTGACATCTCAGATTACTTTAGTGATAGTGATAAAGATATTTTTATAAAACAAATAATGCCCACAGTTATTGATAAAGGACGTTGGGTTGGTGAAATTTATTTCCAGCACATAATTACAGGCGCATTAATACCCATGTGGTTTGATGTTTTCAGGATTGACGATCCTGTATCAGGTCAACCAATTAATATTGCAACAGTAAGCAGAGATTTAACAGAATTAAAGAATACGCAACAGGAACTGGTTGCTAGTGAACTACGTTTTAGTACAATACTTGAGTCGACGCCCAGTGGTGTTTTTCAAACAGATAGAGATGGGCAGTGTATTTATATAAATGAAACCTATCAATCTATTGTAGGGATAGAATTCTACGATGCATTAGGTGAAGGTTGGGCAAACTCTATCCATCCTGATGATAGAGAAAATGTATTTAATGAATGGGGTGCATCAGTTGATGAGTATCGTAGCTTTTCCATGGAATACAGAATACTCACACCCTCAGGCGAGGTTGTCTGGGTCTTTGGTCAATCAAATGCTGAGAGAGATATAGCGGGTAATATCATTTCTTATATCGGAACCATTACGGATATAACTGAAAATAAATTAATTTTACATGAGCTTGAAAACTATCAGGAAGTACTAGAAGAAAAAGTCATCGATCAAACCAGGTCTATAAGAAATGCTTTAGACATAGCAGAACGTGCTAATAAGGCAAAATCTGAATTCTTATCACATATGAGTCATGAACTTCGTACACCATTGAATGCGATTCTTGGTTTTGCGCAAATGTTGAAGCTAGACAAAGAGGATTTCAATGAAGAACAAAATGAAAATGTAATCGAAATATTAGATGCTGGGCATCATCTTTTGAGCCTTATTAACGATGTACTAGATTTGGCTAAAATTGAGGCTGGGAAATTTAGCCTTTCTATAGAATCAGTTATGATTTCTGATGTTGTCCATGAAAGCATTAACTTTATTGTGACACAAGCAAGAAAACGCAATTTAACAATCTTTAATAACATTAGTGCGTTAGATTCCTGTGTGCGTGCAGATCACCTAAGGCTTAAGCAAGTCCTAATAAACCTTCTATCTAACGCCGTTAAATATAATTGTGATAATGGACGAATTACCTTAGATGCCAGAGTAATTGACGGTGATTTTCTGAGAGTTAATATTGCTGACACAGGACGCGGCCTAACAAAGGATGATATGTCACATGTCTTTGATGATTTTGAAAGACTTAATCAGGATGATAATGTTGAAGGCACAGGAGTAGGTTTGGTTATCGTTAAGAATATTATAGAAATAATGGGAGGGGAAATAGGTGTAAAGAGTGAGCTTGGTTTTGGTACAGTATTCTGGTTTGATATCCCATTGTTTATTGAAAGAAAATAATGAAGTGGAAATCACGATGTCTGTAAACACATCATTGTCAGAAGATAATGATGCTTTTGTAATCAGCGTAAAAGGAGAATTTGATTTTTCAATGTTTAATAGTTTCCGTGATGCCTATACTAACTTAGTTGAACTAACTGCTTCTACTCGGATCGTCATAGACATGCGTGACACATCAAGTATAAATAGCTCTGCATTAGGGATGTTGTTAAATATGCAACGTTATTTAAACAAGGCTGACGGTGAAATTGAAATAATCAATGCAAACTATGTTGTAAAAAGAGTTTTCAATATAACTCAGTTTGATAGTAAATTTAAGATAGAATGAATAACAGCAAAATACTTATCGTTGATGATGTTTTAGCAAACAGGAATTTGCTAAGACGTATGATTACTAAAATGTCTGACTGTAATATTATTCACGCGGTGAATGGTCGCGAGGCGATCGATTTATTTGATTCAGAAGAACCTGACCTCATTCTGATGGACATTAATATGCCTGGAATGAATGGATATGAGGCAGCATCAGCAATAAAGGAATTAGCAGGTGATAACTATATCCCCATAATTTTTATTACCGCACTAGATTCTACTGATGCATTAACAAATTCGTTATCTTCAGGTGGCGATGATTTCATCAGTAAGCCATTTGACGTGGAAGTATTAAAATCCAAGATTAATGCACATCTTCGTATTCGTGATCTTAATCAACAACTTAATGCTAAGAATAAACAATTATATTCGGCTAATCAATATTTAATTCATGAACAGGATCTTATTGAGCATTTTTTTTCAAGTGCCTTAGAGCAAAGTTCTCTTGATGAACGATTCATAAAATATCATATGTCATCAATGTCTACATTTAATGGTGATATATTCATTGTTGCTCGTAGCCCACAAGGTGGGCTAAATATTATCTTGGGTGACTTCACTGGTCATGGCTTATCTGCTGCGATGGGAACATTACCTGTTGTGATGATATTTTTTAAAATGGTTTCTTTGAATGCGGCTGTTTCTGATATTGCAAGAGAGATAAACTTACAACTATATAAATTATTACCCGTTAGTATGTTTTTCTCGGCAAACGTATTGGAGTTGAACGTGCAAGGTAACATATTGACAGCATGGGCAGGTGGTATGCCAGAAGTATATTGGATTGATGAAAATGGTTTGTTAAAAGGAAGCGTTAAATCCAGGCATATGCCACTTGGTATTTTACATGATGGTGGTTTCAATTCAGACACCGAGGTAATGAGTGTTAATGATGGAGACAAATTTTATTTATATAGTGATGGTATCACAGAGGCACATAAATCAAATGGTGAAATGTTTGGTGATGAGAGACTTAAAAACATTCTTATTTTGCCTGTAAAAGATCGTATTAACACGGTGCTAACTGAGATAAATCATTTCACAGAAAATGAAGGTCAGAGTGATGATGTCACTTTAGTAGAGCTATCATGTCATCCTTTTCATTTGGACGAGAACAACGAGTTAGAAACTATTGTTCCTGATTCATCATTGCCATGGAAAATATCGATAGTGCTTTTATGTTCAGATATTCAAGAAAAGCAACCTTTAGAACAAATATTTGAAATATTAGGCGCTTTGCCAGTGTTGCAGAAACATAAAGATGTCATTGCGGTGTTACTATCCGAGATATATTTTAATACTCTTGACTATAGTTTATTGGGTATGAATGAAATTAATAGACACATGCCTGAACAGTTCGAAAACTATTATAAAATACGAGAAGAAAGAATCAAAAACCTTACAAATGCCACTATTGAATTCAACTTGGGTTACTCGGAAACAAAAGATAAGCGACAATTATCTATACAAATAAAAGATAATGGAAAAGGTTATAAAGGTCATATTAGTGAGTCATCTTCTGAAAGATCTCATGGTTATGGATTAGAGATAGTGAATAATTTATGTGAAAGAGTGACATTTTCTGAGGATGGTAGAAGATTAGAACTACTCTATCGGTTTTGATACTTTTTGATAGTCAGTATTTATCTTATATGCCGCATTATTATTCTATAAATGATTGTTTTAATTGAGCATTTTTTTCTTGGTAAAATCAATATTTCTTCCTAATGTTTCTGTTAATTCTGCCGATAAAGTGCATAGTGACAAGAAACCTGAAATTGGTTAGAAATTAAGGTGAAAATATGAAGACATCGAAAATGACGTTTAAAATGACATTATTAGCCTCAGCAGGGGCTACATTGACGTTGTTAATTATAATACTGGTAAGCATTAATTCTGCGATGTCTAATTTAATGCAAATAGCGATTGATTCAGGTCTAAAAGATGATACCGAACTACAATCGATTGCGAGCTCAGAGTGGGCACTGTTGCTGGTTTTAGGTGCAGTGATGGTCATCGTTATTGTCGGTATCGTTTATCACATTAGTAAAAATTTCCAACAACCTATTCAACGATTATCACAAGTAATGGAACGCGTCAGTACTGAACATGATTTAAGTTTACGTGTTGAAGAGAAGGGAAGTGTCGAAGTTCTGCAAATAGCATTAGCTTGTAATGAGTTATTATCTCGATTTGAAGCGTTAATTGGTGGTGTCAATGGTTCGGTTAGCTCATTGAGAGAAGCA
This sequence comes from uncultured Granulosicoccaceae bacterium, assembly GCA_964542925.1. Lineage (GTDB taxonomy): Bacteria > Pseudomonadota > Gammaproteobacteria > AKS1 > AKS1 > Sulfuriflexus. The sequence continues at coordinate 18,290 of CAZIWG010000038.1, forward strand.
ACACAAGAATTGTCAGTCGTAACGGAAAAAAGTGGTGAATTAACCTCAACGCAACAGTCTGAAAGTCAACAGCTTGCCGCAGCGATGAATGAAATGGCGGCTACGGCACAGGAAGTAGCTAAAAATGCGGCGGATACTGCTACAGCCGTACATGAAGCAGAAAGTTCTGCACAACATAGCGCAGAAATTGCCGTTGAAGCGATGTGTGCCATGGATAATTTGGTTGCGGAGGTGGATAGTGCGGCAGGTGTTATCACTCAACTTGAAAATGATAGCAGTAGTATTGGAATGGTACTGGATGTTATTAAGGGTATTGCAGAGCAAACTAATCTACTTGCATTGAATGCAGCCATTGAAGCGGCGCGTGCCGGTGAGCAAGGTCGAGGTTTTGCGGTGGTTGCTGATGAAGTGAGAACCTTGGCCAGTCGTACACAGGAATCGACCAATGAAATTGAATCAATGATTGAAAAACTGCAATCAGGGACACAAGCAGCAGTAAAAGTGATGATGCATGCCAAGGAGCTTGGCGAGGGCGGTTCAGCTCAGACGGAAGCGACGGCTGAAGCGTTGGCTGAAATTTCAGGTACGGTAAAATCAATCAGTGACATGACCACACAAATTGCCAGTGCTGCAGAAGAGCAAACGGCCGTAGCTGAAGAAATGAGCAGAAATATTGTCAGTATTTCAGAAGTGGCAGATTCCACTGTTGCGGGTGCAATGCAAACTGCTGAAACGACTGAACATCTTAAGTCTCTTTCTGAGCAGTTACAGTCATCGTTAGGTGAATATAGTCATTAGTCCTGAAACGGGATGTTGATACGAATAATCACCCCTTGATTATCAGCGCTGTTTTCTGCCGTGGCGCTGCCATGGTGGAATTCTGTAATGAGTCTTACAATAAATAGTCCTAGCCCGAGATGAGTACTGGCTTGTTTGCCTTCTCGTAGTGAGACCATTGAATCAAATAAATGGCTTTGCATTGTGTCGGGTAGCGGTGGGCCGATATTTTTTACAGAAAGACATATGTTGTGATGTATGCGTTTTAATTTAATTTCAATTATTTTACCTTCTTCACTAAAGTCCATGGCATTAGTAACTAGCTTGTCGAGTAATTGCACAATTCTATCAGGGTAACCTGAAATCATAGTTGTATCGTAATCGGTCGTAAAAGAAAATACTTGATCAGGATAAGCGAGGCGATAACCTTCAGTACAGCCTGATACAAGTTCAACAATATTAAAATCTTCTGTCTCAGAGGATTGCAAGGCTTGTTCAAGCCGCGTTGCTTCATTGATGCTGGTGAGTATATTACCAAGTCGACCTATCCCTTCACTGGCACGTTGTGTATAGGGCTTTGCACTGTCAGGTAAGTCTTCAAGTTCAAGGTTATCAAGCGACGAACGCACGACAGCAAGTGGGGTGCGAAGCTCGTGAGAAAGTTTACTGGCCATAGTTTCAAGATAGCGGGTGTATTCTTGTAAGCGTGTCATCATGTCTGCAAAACTTCGCGACAAGTCACCTAACTCATCACTAGACTGTGAGGCAACAATATCGCCTTGCACGCGACCATCTTTGCTGATGACAGCTTCCGTTTGTTTGTGTAATTGTCGTATTCGAGTGGATAATCGTGTTGCAAAAATAACCAGAAATAATGTTGCGGCTAAAAACACCATAAGTGTGACATTCATTAGATTTTTTAAGGCATTATTTTGCAGGGTTTGAATATCATTATTAGTTTGTTCAACCACCACTGCGCCGATGATATCGCCATTATCCCAAACAGGATGGCTGGCTGATAAAATGACTGCTTTTTCATCTTGTGAACGGCGCCAGTTGATCGCTGGTTTGCCTTGTAGTGCAGAGATTACATCCTTTCCGTTAAGGCGAGATACGCCATCGAGGTTATCATCAATGTCCTGGGTGGGTTGTTTAAGTAGTAAACGATAAATGGGTTCAAGTAGTGTACCGATAAAACTAGTTGGATTTTTCTTAAGCAGTGTGGCATTTTTAGTTAAAGAGCCAGTGAGTGCAAGGACATGGCGGTTTCTATTGATAACCCATATACGGGAGTTACTTCGGTTGAGGCCTTGTAATATTTTTTCTATATCAGGTGAAGGGGTAAGAATACTCCCCAGTTCATTGCTAGAGGGTGAACTGGCGGTGCTGAGTAGATATTTGATGGTTCTTGATGTGGGATCATCAACATCGGCAAGGCTGAAACTGATTTTATTGCCGAGCATAGATTGGGGAATTCTTAACTCCAGATTGTATCCTTCGCTGGTTTCTTGCCATTCACCCTTTATGCGAACTTCCGGCCGAACAGGCGTGAAATTTTCAGGTTCATCAGGAAGCAAGTAAGCATTAACCCATCCGGGTGCTTGGGTACTGAGTATGTAACGTTGCTTATTACCTTGTTTATCTTGCATGGCAATGAGCAGGTGGTCGCTTTTATCGAGTTTTAAGCTATTTGGTTTTCGGTAAATAACGTGGTCATCGTTGACAATGAACAGAGTATAGAAATACTTTCGATATTTGCCGAATAAATGTTGGAATGAAAGTGAACGCGTATCATAGGGACTGTTGCCTTGTATTAATGCTTCACCCGCATAAGTGCGAGTATGCTCAAGATGTTTCGCCCAATCATCGGTGTAACCGTCTAACTGAATGGGTTGTTTTAATTTTCGTGCGTAGATATTACTTTGGTTATCTAAGCTGAATGAAATGTCTGCAGTGGGTTCAAATAGATTCCGTCGGTTATGCATTACGGTAGCGATAGTTTGCGCGCTTTGCGCCAGTGTTATTTGTTTGCTTTGTTTGAGAAATGACTCCATTTCTCTGACGTATTCATAACCTGCCCACGGGATCACGAGTAGCGCCAATGATACGACAAGTAATTTACTGCGTAATCTAAAAGCACGTTTGCGTGGGTTGGATGAGGCGTTAATCATTTTTCCAGCGATAACCCATGCCGTAAATAGTTTCTATGGCATTAAAATCAGGATCAAGTTGCATAAATTTTTTACGAATACGTTTGATATGTGAAGTAATGGTACTGTCATCAACCACTACGTTGGCTTCACTCATTAAATTGTCGCGATCTTTTACATGTCCCGGGAATTTTGCTAGTGCGTGAATAATCCATAGTTCTGTAAGGGTAAGATCCAGTAATTGATCGTTCCATTTCACGTGCATGCGCTGCATATCAATGGTTAATTTATTCCGCTGTATGATATCTTCGTTGTTAGGGGGGCTACGCAATGCTTCAACACGCCTGAATAAGGCTGCGATCCTCGCTGTGAGGTGGGTAGAGCTAATATCTTTGGTTAAATAATCATCGGCGCCGAGTCGTAAACCTGAAACAGTGTCAAAATCACTTTCTCTGGCGGTTAAGAAAATAATCGGTAGTGTCTTGGAAAGTGCCCTTAGTTCACGACATAACTCAAAACCACCTTCAACATCATCACCTAAACCAATATCTAAAATAGCCAGATCGGGTAGTCGTTGTTGAAAAGCGCTGAATGCGCTGGGTCTATCGGCATAGGTTTTTACTTCATAGCCTTGACGACGTAATACATCTGCATAGTTTTCACGGATAGCAGGTTCATCTTCAACAATGGCAATACGGCGACTCATGTGTGTACTTTACCTTAAGCTTATAGTGAGGTCATGTGATTGCGTCACATTGCCATATTGTTGCCACATTTGATCATAATATTTCCCTTTTTCACCCATGTTTTCGCCATGTCGACAGGTTTAAATGTCTCCTGACAAAAGAACACCGGCGCAGCAAAGGAACCTATCGATGCCTCCACGACATTACCTATGGATGGGTACGCTGGACCAATTTGTAAAACAGGAGAGTAATAAAATGAAAAAACAAAGTTTAGTGATTGTAGCTTCCCTTATGTTAATGAACACATCTATTCAAGCGGAAGAAATTTATGATTTTGATGAACCCAGTCAAGATTTTTCCATGCAAGAGGCGGGCGGCTTAGGTCTTGGCGTTGTGTTGGGTGGCTTATTAGGCGGCCCGATAGGTGCGATAGCAGGTGGTGCTGCGGGGAGCATGAGTGTCACAGCGGCTGAGAATAAAGAAAAGCTGTCATTATTGAATAAACAATTGAAAAATACCGAAAATGAATTGGCGAAAATGCAAAGAGTCAATAATAATTTGAATCGAGAAGTAAATATACAAAAGACAGCGTTAAACCAACAAGTGCCAAAAACATACGATTTTTTAAGTCTTAATCAAGGCATCAGTATGTCGATTCAATTTAGGCATGATAGTCATCTTTTAGAGCCACTATTTATTCAACAAATAACTGACATGGCGAAATCATTTTCAGGTGTTGAACAACTGCATATTCATTTAAGTGGTCATGCTGATCGGGATGGTGGCGATACCTATAACCAAATGTTATCAGAACAACGTGTTAAATCAGTAGCAAAAGCATTATGTCAGGCAGGGTGGTCAATGAATAGAATGCATATTACTGCGCATGGTGAACGCCACCCGCTCAGTAAAAGTGGCGATAAAAAAGGTTATGTTTTTGACCGGCGGGTGGGTGTGCTTTTGACTACAGCAGGGGCGGGAATATGAAAATACTCTATGCGATTTCGCAGGATATTTTAAATTGCGATCCAACCTGTGTTAAGCACCATCTTCTTTCTGGCTGTTTTAATAATAGTTGTCGTCAGCATCGTTGTCGGATTAAGTTAGATGTTGAGTCCTTGAGCGTTAGGAGAAATAATAATAGTGCAGTTGTGATGAGACGTA
>CAZIWG010000038.1:23166-24355 GCA_964542925.1 uncultured Granulosicoccaceae bacterium
AGAAGTAAGAAGTAAGAAGTAAGAAGTAAGAAGTAAGAAGTAAGAAGTAAGAAGTAAGAAGTTTACAGGGTTGATAGAATTTGTCAACCCTTCTCAACACTCAGCACTCAAAACTCAACACTCTCCCAAGGAGCCACCATGTTCCAGAACAGCGGACTCTCCCTCGACCAGGCGCCGCCGATCTCGGTGGTGCTGCGCTTTTTCCTCGCCGGGAGCCTTTTCGGCGTCGTCGCCGGGGGATGGCTGCTCTGGCGGGGACCCGAGGCGGTCGATCCCGCGGCCCCGGCGGGGCTGATCCTGACCCACCTCCTGACCCTGGGGGTGATGCTCTCCTTCATGCTGGGGGCGCTCTTCCAGATGCTCCCGGTCCTGGCGGGCGTCTCCTTCCGCCGTCCGGCGATCATGGCGATCCGCAGCCAGTGGCCCCTGATCGCCGGAACCCTGCTGCTCCTGGGCGCCTTCGCCACCGCGTCGGGCGTTCTCTACCTCCTGGCGGCCCTGCTCCTGGGGGCCGGGCTCCTGCCCGTGAGCGTCGCGATGCTCCGGCGGCTCTACGCCCTTCGGGACCACTCTCCCTCCTCCCGGGGCATGGGCTTCGCCCTCTACAACCTCCTGCTCCTCTTCCTGGTCGGGGTCTGGCTGGCGGCGATGATGGGGGGATGGACCGCCCGGGGGGACCTGCTGGCCCTGCGCCAGCTCCACCTGGGACTGGGGCTCTTCGGCTGGATCGCCCTACTCATCGTCTCGGTGAGCTTCCAGGTGATCGAAATGTTCTACGTCACCCCCGCCTATCCCAAGGCCTACGCCCGCCGGATGCCCTTCGCCCTGACCGGGCTGCTGACCCTGGAGCTGATCGCCGCCCTTCATCTGCCCGCGGCGATCCCCTCCCTGGAGTCCCTCGTCGCCCTGCTCCTCCTGGCCCACGCCCTCCTGACCCTGCGGCGCCTCTCCCAGCGCCAGCGCCCCCTTGCCGACGCCACGGTCTGGTTCTGGCGGACGGGGATGGCCTCCCTGGCCCTGGCGGCCCTGCTCATCGTCGTCCGCAACTTCGTCGGCCTCCCCGCCGCCCTGGAGGAAAGCCTCTACGCCCTCTTCGCCGCCTTCGCCCTCAGCGTCGTCTTCGCCATGAGCTACAAAATCGTCCCCTTCCTGGTCTGGTTCCACCTCAACGCCCAGGGCTACTGCGGCG
>CAZIWG010000039.1:0-19805 GCA_964542925.1 uncultured Granulosicoccaceae bacterium
GCGCATTACCTTTGGATATCGCGATTCGTAAAGATACCGACGAAGGTAAACCAACCGTTGTCGCTGATCCAGATGGACGTATTGCAGAGATTTACCGTGAAATTGCGCGCCGTGTATCGGGCAAGCTTTCAACTCAAGCCAAAGAATACGCCAGCAAGTTCCCGAATATCGTTATTTCTTAAATATTTGCAATCTAAAGTAAAAGGGCTGGTTTTTGAACCGGCCCTTTTTTTTGCTAAAATCACTTTATTACGGTTTAATACCCCGCATCAAAAAAGACTTTAACGGAAAGACACGCATCTAATGAGCATCAAATCAGATAAATGGATTCGCCGTATGGCAGAATCTCACGGCATGATCGAACCTTTTGAACCCGGTCAAGTAAAACATAATGGTGATGAGCGTATTGTTTCTTATGGCACATCGAGTTATGGCTACGATATTCGTTGCTCAGATGAATTTAAGATATTTACTAACATCAATTCAACCATTGTTGATCCGAAAAATTTTGATGAAAAAAGTTTCGTTGATGTGAAATCGGATGTCTGTGTGATTCCACCGAATTCCTTCGCGTTAGCACGTACTATCGAATATTTTCGTATCCCGCGTAACGTGCTGACAATTTGTTTAGGTAAATCCACCTATGCACGTTGCGGCATCATCGTGAATGTCACTCCTTTCGAACCGGAATGGGAAGGGCATGTGACCCTAGAGTTTTCCAATACAACGCCATTGCCCGCGAAGATTTACGCTAACGAAGGCATTGCACAAGTTTTATTCTTCGAGTCAGATGAAGAGTGTGAAACGTCGTATGCGGATCGTGCCGGTAAGTATCAAGGGCAACAGGGTGTGACGTTACCAAAGACTTAAAAATCGATAACTTATCTATATTTATTTGAACTGAAATAATTATATTTGAGAGTATTATCTTTATTTTCGTTATTGTTTCATATCTTCAATCGCACAATTTAGATTACGCCATTACCTATTAGAAAATCTTGGAAAGTTTCTTGTAGCCTCTTTTCATATAAGAAGAATTTACCATCTTGGCGATCTAAGTCTAGAGTATATGACTTGAAGCTCATTTTATTACCTTTGCAGCTATATCGAAAATAGGTTGAATCAGGGTAATGACCAGATGTTCCACCTTCTGTAGTTACTTCTAATACGGTAGTATAAATGATATCTGCATTAGTCCGTGAACAGAGAGAACGACTTACAGGATAATTGTCACTTTCGAAATTAATATCTTTAGCATCTCGCCAATTTAGTATTTCAATACTTCCTGATGTTGTGTCTCTAAGATAGTTTTGCATTAAATTTGCAATTCTATTTGAATAGCGAGGCCCTTTAACTGAAAATCTAGTTTCATCAAGTTGCCCCCATGCCGCAATAGCAATTTTCTTTGTACTTAAACCTGTATTGTTCTTTGCAATATGATTTGCTTTTTTAGGAAGGGTAGTTGTTTGTAGTTGGTTGCCAGGGTGCTCGGGGTCATCAAGCATAGCTATACGCCAAGCATTCTTTTTATCCTCAAATGTACGTTTTTCTTCGTTACTTGCAAAGCTTTTTGGCTCAAGGAATACTTTAATAAGAGATGGGTATTTTCTGTTCTGCCCCGAAGAATGGTCAATGGCAACACCGATAAGACCACCGAGCAATATATTGCCGTAAACAGCATCAACAAGGGTAGTATCAATAATATCTGAAGATCGCTTGAAACCTTCTTTTTCGCAGGAAATATTAATTGGATCATACTTTGGTTGTAAGAAAATATCAGTGGGCGTGGTGATATCACGTTTTATGTTTATCGCATTGATAATGAGGCATTTCGCTCCACTTGGATCAGATTCAACCCTTGATACTCGGTTAGTGTCATCACCGGAAATACTGGCACAACCTGAAAACAAGGAACTTGCAATGATAAGCGTTAGAAGTTTTTCTTTATAATGTAGGCGGTACATTGTTAGATTCTCGACTTTATTAGTTTAATATCTTGTGAGATTAATTTGATAGGCTGCTATAAATAATTCCAATCCAAACCTTAGCGGGAAAGAAGCTGTTAGTTTCCCATTTAGCCCATTTTTCAGATAATCCTTTTGCTTGAATCTTTTCTAGTGTTAGCCCTTGGCTTTTCATATTGGTTACTTCAGCTGATGTATCAACCAACATATCATGAAAGGCTTGTAACTCAGCTTTGGTTGATAGTGGCCCATGACCAGGAATGACTTTGGTTTTATCGTTAATCATTCCTAGAATGGCTTCTATATTTTTTGCCATATTGAGAACATTGCCACCATGGTCGACATCAACGAACGGAAACATACCAGAGAAGAAGTGGTCGCCCATGTGAACAACATTGGCTTTCTTAAAGAACACAACGGAATCACCATCGGTATGACCTTTAGGAAAATGCACAACTTCGATATCTTCATTATTAATATGTAATGAAAGTCTTTTTGCATAGGTGATTGCGGGTAGTGCATGTTTGGGGTAAGGCTTAGAAACCATCTTGAATAGTTTAATTTCTTGTGTGGTTAATAAGCGTGCACGAACATTATCATGTGCAATAATCTGTGCGTGGTGACCCAATGCCTTATTGCCTTGAGTATGATCGCCATGCCAATGGGTGTTAATTAAGTAGTTAAGGTTGTTCATCCCCCCGTACTTACTCAGTTCAGATTTAAGCGCATCTGACATAACCGAGTAATCAGCATCAATCAACAACAAACCATCCTTGCCTTTCAATAGCCCGAGGTTGCCACCTTTACCTTGTAACATGTAAATATTATCAGTGAGTTGGGTGGACTTGTAGCTGGGCGACTTGTTGTGATGATCGCCGGCATTCACTGTTCCGCTTATCGTAAGAATAAAGACAGTGATGATAGAAAATAGGGTTTTCATGTTAATTCCTTAACGTAGATTTCCATGTGGTGTTTTATTGTTGAACGGCTATAAGTTAAAACATATTGTTTGATAAGGTCAACCATTTTGTATCATATTAAACTTTACTAGCAATGCAGTGTCCATCTTCTGTATCCTTTAGGACTATTATGAAACCCATTGTATCAATATCCCATTTGTCTAAAACCTACGCTAGCGGTTTTACTGCATTAAATGACGTGAATTTAGAGATTGCCGCAGGTGAAATACTTGCGTTACTTGGCCCTAATGGGGCAGGCAAGACGACACTGATTTCTATTATTTGCGGCATCGTCAACGCCTCATCAGGCACAGTGGCTGTTGATGGTCATGATAATGTGAAGCAGTACCGTGCAGCACGCGCCTTAATTGGCTTGGTTCCACAGGAATTGACCTTGGGTGCCTTTGATACCGTCTGGAATACACTTTGTTTCAGTCGGGGTATGTTTGGTAAAAAACCGAATCCTGCTTACATTGAACAAGTGCTTAAAAATTTATCCTTGTGGGATAAGAAAGACAGCTTGTTAATGACCTTGTCGGGAGGAATGAAACGACGAGTGCTGATCGGCAAGGCGCTTTCTCATGAACCATCCATCTTGTTTCTTGATGAACCCACCGCGGGTGTCGATGTAGAATTGCGTAAAGATATGTGGGAGATGGTTCGACGTTTACGTGAGTCAGGGGTAACAATTATTCTCACCACACATTACATTGAAGAAGCCGAGGAAATTGCCGATCGTGTGGGTATTATCAACAACGGTGAGTTGTTGCTTGTGGATGATAAAGTCGCCTTGATGCATAAGTTAGGCAAACGTCAGCTTAGGATTGACATTGAACAAGCTATTGCAACGATCCCTGATTCGCTATTAGCTTGGAGATTAGACTTATCTTTAGATGGTTCGTCGTTAACCTATACTTATGATCCTCGGAATGAGAAAACGGGTGTGGCTGCGTTACTACGCACGATTGATGAAGCGGGTATAGAAATTAAAGACGTACATACATCTGAGAGTTCATTAGAAGAAATATTTATTGATTTGGTGAATAAGAAACCATGAATATCCATGCGATTAGAGTGATCTATAAATATGAAATGCTACGGGCATGGCACACTATATTGCAGAGTTTTGCCTCACCAGTTATTTCCACGGTGCTTTATTTTGTGGTGTTTGGGGCAGCGATTGGATCACGTATTGAGCAAGTGGAAGGTGTAAGCTATGGGGCGTTTATTGTGCCAGGCTTAATGATGTTGGCGTTGTTAACACATAGCATTGCTAATGCGTCGTTTGGTATTTTCTTTCCCAAGTTTACCGGTACTATCTATGAAATACTTTCAGCACCGATTTCATTTTTTGAAATTCTCGTTGGTTATGTAGGTGCGGCGGCAACCAAGTCATTTATTATAGGCATGGTTATTTTGGCAACCGCAGGCTTCTTTGTGCCACTGGAAATAGCACATCCTGTTTGGATGTTGGTGTTTTTAGTATTGACCTGTATTTCTTTTAGTCTATTTGGATTTATTATTGGTTTATGGGCGATTGATTTTGAGAAATTGCAGCTAATCCCTTTGCTGGTGATTACGCCATTAGTTTTCCTTGGCGGCAGTTTTTATACGATTGATATGCTGCCACCGGCATGGCAAACGGTGACACTATTTAATCCGGTGGTTTATTTAATTAGTGGTTTTCGTTGGAGTTTCTTTGAAGTGTCTGATGTGAGTGTTTGGGTTAGCCTTGCTGTGATATCAGGTTTCCTTTTTCTTTGCTTAACCACCGTTTGGTGGATGTTTAAAACAGGTTATCGTTTAAAACAATAATCATTGAAATTAAATAATCAGATAGTTGTATTTAGAATGTTACTGACGACTCTAAACCACATGAATACAACAACGTAGGTAGCAAGTAACACTAATAATTGATGCAGAATATTTGTATATACGGTTTTTTTGTATTAATGAATTGCTGCCAAATCTACCCAAAAGGTTGTGCCTTTACCTAATTTACTATTAACACCAATTTTGCCACCCATTTTTTCGACAAGTTCTTTTGTCACCATTAAACCAATGCCGGCGCCTTCAACATCATTAGGTTGACCAAGCCGTTCGAAAGGTTGAAATAGTTTTTCGATATTTTGTTTAGTGATGCCTATACCGGTATCTTTTACCCTAATTCTAAACATTGAACCATATGATTCAACGGATATGTTGACACGACCATTCTTAGTATTGTATTTAATGGAATTTGAAATGATATTAAGTAATACCTGACGTAAGCGTACTGGATCGGCATTAACGATACAGGTGTCTGAACATGATATTTGATTCTCAATTTGAACACCAAATTTCTCTGCAGTGGTGCTTGATAGTGATATCGATTCAGATAACACTTTACAAAGATTAGTTTTTTGCATGTTAAGATTAATATTGCCCGAATCGATCGCACTTAGATCTAGAATTTCGTTTACGAGATGTAGCAAATGGGTTCCAGCAACGTTTATTTCATTGACATTTAATTTTTGTTGTTCAGAGAGAGTCCCATCAAGATTCATTTCGAGTAATTGGCTAAAACCAATAATCGCATTGAGTGGCGTGCGAAGTTCGTGACTAATGGTGGAAAGAAACTCGGTTTTTAATGTGTTGATTCGTTCTACATCCATTCTTTTTCTTTGTTGTGCAGCAAGTAGTCGGGTATAAATTAGCAGCATAGTGAGCGAGAAAGTAATAATTAGCCCCATGACAATAAATACCCAAATAATATTTTTCTTTTCGAGTGCTAGAATTTCATTCGTGGTCGCTTCAATATAGACGGCAAGTTCAAGTTCATAAGTGTTTAAAGAAGTAAGAATTTGATTGCCGATATTGTTTAGATTTTCATCCATATAACGAAGATCACGTCGCCAGCGCTTGCCTAAATGAGTATTAATTATTTTGGGCAGCGCATTAATCCATGTTTTTTGACTATTATTAACAGTCATAATTTGATCTTGTATTAAAAGATCAAATTCATCTACCCTGATCAGAACATCGTTCCATCTTTTTTTGAATTGTTCTACTTGCATTAATGTGGCTTGTTGGGTTCGGCTTGTTCGTAGTAATAGTAAGGCGCGAAATTCCGTGACGAGGCGAAGCCAGCGGTTCTGTGCGAGCTGAAGTAAAATGATAAGATCTTTATCCGGTTCATCTTCTTGTAAAAGAATTTCAATGGCATTTCCTAGACCAGCAATAACTTGATAATTGTGATTTGCTTGGCGTGTAGTGGAGTTAACAACGCCTTCAATAACACCTCGTTCATCTTGTCGAATTCCCCGTAAGGGTGGAAGGTTTATAATGTAATCGTTGACCTTGATTTTAATATCATTAACTAATTCTTTTTTGATATTAACTTTGGTACTGTCGGCTTTTATTAGTTTTTCAGCATGATCATCGAGTTTATTTGTTTCTTGAGCCGCCGTTTCCCATGTTTCATCACTGCCCAGAAACATGAATGTCGTAATGGCAGCACGCGCGATATCATATTGAATTTGAAATTCTTGCGTCGAGATTAATAATGCGTTAGCGACTCTTAGTTTGTCATGAAACTTGGATGTCTTGCCGACAGATAAAAGTAGATTAGAAGAAAGTACTAAGCCAATAATAACGACAAGCACAAACATTATCAGACGTTTATCCATTATGTCAGCATAACGGATACGTTCTGGGTTTGATTTATTATTTCTTTTAGACGACATAGCGGATGAAAAATACTTCCTTCATCATTATTTGTATTGAGTAACCTTGTAATACATACTATATGCTTCAAGATTCAAAAGCACTATAAAGTCAGTGATAATATTAAGGTATAATTAGAAGCTGGTATATTGTATGCAGTAAAATATACCTATTTATGGATTTAATTTAGTAATAATCATAGTAAAAACATTATCCCCTTTATGACGCTCAATTTTTATTGGTAAGTAATGCTTCTCGGGTAAGAGCCAAAGGTATGTCACTCTATTCTTTTTGCCCGAACGGTTTCGTTGTAGCTTAATCGCATTGAATTCACCTATTGGGGTGGTGATAGTTTCATTTTTCAGGACTTTAAATTGATAAGTTTTTAAACGCCCACCATCGGCAATTTTATATTCAGTAACCTGCTTACCGTGTTCAAGGTCTTGCATTAGGGCGATCATGTAACTGAATTTATCTTGTGTACCTTTGGGAATAGTCATTTTCCAAGTTTTTTTACCGACTTTGTTAGTAACTGAATTATTTTCCCAATTAAATTCAAGTTGCGCGTGGCGCTTTTCTTTATCGGTATCTTGATATTCATAACGCAATGGTGTGATGACATCATTATTTAATTGCCATTGGCTAATCTCGGTGATTTCACCGGATTTAAAAAGACTGGCAAAGCCTGTTGCATGCATGTTGGCTTTGTAAATGTAGTGACCATCTTTGAGCTGTAATCTGTGGGTGCGAACACCGATATCAGTACCATTTCTGCTGACTTTATAAACAGCCGTAAAGGGGGTGATACCATGCTCGGCAAACAGCGGCGCGCTAAGAGACAGAGCAAATAGTGATACCAGCCCGATGATGAGCTTATTGGTTTTCCATAACCTTTGCATAGTTTAAACCTGTTGCGGGTAATAATTGTTTATCCAAGTACACCTTATTATTATCGAGTCTCAAACGTTTTTCAGCAAACCATTTAATGGCTAAGGGATAAATCAGGTGTTCTTGTTGTAATACACGTTGCGCTAATTTTTCAGGGGTGTCGTCATTTTCAACAGGCACACTCGCTTGTAAAATAATGGGACCACCATCCACCTCGGTTGTTACAAAATGCACACTCGCTCCGTGTTGTTGGACACCCGATTCGATGGCGCGTTCATGAGTATCGAGGCCGGGGAAGTCGGGTAATAGTGCAGGGTGAATATTGATCAGCCGCCCCGTGTAATGCCCGACAAAGTCACGTGTTAAAATACGCATAAAACCGGCTAGAACCACTAAGTCGGGTTGGTATAGATCAATTTGTTTGACGAGTGCCTGATCAAAGTCTTCACGATCCTTAAATTGTGTATGGTCAATAACCGCAGTTGCTATGCCAGTATTCGCCGCACGCTCTAGACCTTTTACATCGGGTCGGTTAGAAATCACGGCTGCGATATGAATAGGGCATTCACCTGTGTTGCCGGCATCAATAATTGCTTGCAGGTTAGAGCCACTACCGGACACTAATATCACTACCGATGGTGTTGCAGATGACATGGTTTTATCTAGTCGAGAATGACACTGGGCGTGTCAGAGCTCGCATCGACGATTTCACCGATTTGTACAACTTGTTCACCTTGTTCTATTAGCACAGACATAGATTTTTTAGCATCGCTAGCGGCCACGCAAACAACCATACCAATGCCACAATTGAAGGTACGCAACATTTCAAAGTCTTCAACATTGCCTTGTTCTTGTAGCCAGTCAAAAATAGCAGGATGCTGCCAACTGTTGGTGTTGATTTTTGCATCAGTGCCTTCGGGTAACACGCGAGGCAGATTTTCAGGTAAACCGCCACCGGTGATGTGAGCCATGGCATGCACATCGACCTGTTTGCAGAGTGCCAGTAATGGTTTTACGTACATGCGGGTAGGGGCTAGTAATGTCTCACCAAGCGATTTGCCGTTAAAGTCATCGGTTAATGATGCGCCACTGACTTCAATGATTTTACGTACCAGTGAGTAGCCATTTGAATGCGGACCCGATGAAGTAATACCAATTAGCACATCACCCGAGGCAACCTTGCTGCCATCAATAATTTTGTCTCGCTCAACCACGCCGACACAGAAACCAGCCAGATCGTAATCACCTTTACTGTACATGCCGGGCATTTCAGCGGTTTCACCACCGGTAAGCGCACAGCCAGCTTGTTTACAACCTTCGCCGATACCCTTAATGACATCACTGGCAGTATCTAAATCGAGCTTGCCGGTGGCAAAGTAATCGAGGAAGAATAGGGCTTCTGCACCTTGCACAATAAGATCGTTGGCACACATGGCAACCAAGTCGATACCAATGGTGCCGTGTAAATTTAAATCGATAGCTAATTTTAGCTTTGTACCAACACCATCTGTACCAGAAACAAGAATCGGTTGTTTGTAGTGACTAGGAATTTCGAATAAAGCGCCAAACCCTCCTAAACCACTCACCACGCCATCGCGTTTGGTTGCTGCAGCAATGGGTTTGATACGGTCAATAAGTTGGTTGCCGGCATCAATATCGACGCCGGCATCACGATAACTCAATGATGTTGAAGAAGATTTTCCTTCAGTAGAGGAAGATTGGTCTTTCTGGCTCACGTCTTAGCTCCAAATTTTATACCCCAAAGTGCTTGGGTCATTGCTGATGCGTATGGTATCGGGGCGACCGTTGGAGTGCAATGCAAGAAATCACTCAGGTGCGAGATGTTGAGGAATAGGTATAATCAGCGTTATGCAAAAATTAACAAGAATCATAGCTTATTTATTATTGGGTTGGAGCCTGTGGGCTATTTCTTTATCAGCTCAGGCTGTGGAGGTCGCAGGACTTTATGAGGCTGAATTGCCAGTGACCAGTCAAGGGCGTACCGAACGTCGCGAGATTATTCGTTCCGCTTTGTTGGAGGTGCTTATTAAGGTGTCCGGAAATACTAGCGTGGCGTTATCTCCTGGGATTCCTCAAATATTGAACCGTAGTAAGCAGTTCTTGCAGCAATATCGTTATCACAGCGAACCTCAAGCGCCAGATTCAGAAACAGGTATTACACAAAACCAACAATATCTTTCGGTTCGTTTTGATAAGAAGTCACTGGATAAGGCTATGCGCGGTCTTGATCTAGCTATTTGGGGGAGAAACCGCCCATCAACGTTGGCTTGGATTGCTATTGAGCAGGATGGACAACGGCAGTTATTAAGCAGTGGCGAAACGACTGATCTGTCTGAGGTTATCCTTGAACGGGCTAAGCATCGAGGAATTCCTTTGGATTTACCACTCATGGATTTGCAAGAAAGACAAAAAATCACAGTCAGTGATGTATTGGGTGGTTTCCATGAAACAATTCTTAGCGCGTCACAGCGTTATTCTGTCGACTCGGTGTTGGTGGGGCGATTACGTAAATTGACGAATCAACGTTGGCAAGGGCGATGGACACTGCACCTTGCAGGACGCGAATATAATTGGTCTGAAGAAGGTGATTTTGATTCGGTGATTGGTTTCGGTATCGATGGCGTGACATCGACATTGGCGAGTCAGTTTGCGCGAAAGACGGGTAATGGAGCAGGTGAAGTAAATGTAGTGATCACAGATATTTTTACTTTGGATGACTACGCACGTAGTGACCGATTTCTAGCGGGGCTTGATGGGGTGATTACTGTCGAACCTGAAAAAATAGAAAAACAACGTATTTTGTTTAAGGTCAAGTTACGAGGGGATCAACAAAGCTTGTTGCAATCGGTGCGGTTAAGTAGTCAATCTGTGCTTACAGCGGTTGAGCCGGTTACAACACCCGTTATAATTCCGCCGGTTAATGTGACTACTGTTACGGTCATTCCAACGCTGACATTTAAATTAATACAATAATAGGGATAACAACAGTGACTGATATTCGTTCAGGGTTAATCTTTGCAAGCGTTGTCACGCTCGGTGTGTTGTTGTATTTATTAGCGCCAGTGCTAACCCCTTTTTTGGTGGCAGCATTGTTAGCTTACATTGGTGATCCACTCGTAGATCGATTGGAGACACATCGTTTATCACGCACTTGGGCAGTGTTGGTGGTGTTTGTGAGCTTATCGGCAGTGTCGTTAATTTTATTCGCCATCATCATTCCGTTACTCGGTAAACAAGTACAAGTATTTATCTCAAATATTCCGGTTTATATTGATTGGTTACAAAATACCGCGATGCCTTGGTTGCAGCAACGACTAAATTTGTCAGAAACCCCCGATATTAGTGAATTAAAACAAGTGGTGCAGGAAAACTGGAAACAAGTTGGCGGTGTGGTTGCACAGTTGATTAAATCTATCACCGGTTCTGGCGCTGCATTGCTGGCGGCGGTTGCAAATTTAGTATTAATTCCTGTGGTGACGTTTTATTTTTTACGTGATTGGGATGTGCTGGTAAAACGAGTGCATGATTTGTTGCCAGCAAAAATTGAACCACTTATTTCTAAATTAGCTGCCGATGCAGATGAAGTATTGGGTGCTTTTATGCGTGGCCAATTATTGGTCATGTTAAGTTTGAGTTTATTTTATTCATTAGGCTTATGGATAGCTGGGCTTCACTATGCTTTGTTGATTGGTTTGATTGCCGGTGCATTAAGTTTTGTACCTTATTTGGGGGTAATCATTGGCGTTGGACTTGCGGTGGTAGCGGGGCTATTTCAATTTGATAGTGTTTCCGCACTATGGCCGATTGGCGTGGTATTTGGAGTAGGGCAATTATTAGAAAGCTTCTTGTTAACGCCTTTCTTAGTTGGTGACCGAATTGGTTTGCATCCTGTTACGGTAATTTTTGCAATTGCTGCGTTTGGCCAGTTATTTGGTTTCTTCGGTATTTTGTTAGCATTACCAGCGGCAGCTGTGGTGATGGTTGTAATACGACATGCACACAGCGAATATCGTAATAGTGATCTATATGGTCGTTAATCACTGATTTAAGCCAACATGTCACAACAACTTCCTTTACATATTGGTTTGCTGGATAGTGCGACCTTTAGCAATTTTTATCCAGCCAGCAACGAACAACTCATTGCTGAGTTACGCCGCTGTTCAGCGAATCAAGGTGAGCAATTTATTTTCTTTTATGGTTTGAGTGGTACCGGTAAAAGCCACTGTTTACAGGCGGTGTGTCACGCGGCAACAAAGCAGTGTTTGCAATCCACCTACCTACCTATGCGAGAAATTCAGTCTATGTCTATCGAGTTGTTAGAAGGTCTTGAAAAACTCGATGTTGTTTGTATTGATGATCTGGAATCGATTGCTGGTGATCGTGAATGGGAAGTGGCGATTTTTAATCTTTATAACCGAATTCGAGATAACAGTGGGCGCTTGATTGTCGCGGCAAATTCAAAATTGGATAAGTTAGGCATTAACCTAAAAGACTTACAGTCTCGGTTATCTTGGGGCTTAGTGTTTGAACTTGAATCATTGAATGATGCATCGTTAGCAATAGCATTGCAATTAAGAGCCAACATACGCGGCATGGAAATGCCGGATGATGTGGTTGCCTATATTTTAAAACGCAGTTCGCGTGACATGAATTCGTTATTTTCTTTGTTGGAAAAACTAGACAGAGAATCTTTGGTAGAGAAGCGGAAACTAACGATTCCGTTTGTTAAAAGTTATTTGTAATTAATCCGCATTACTTTCTTACGTGGCGCGTTTTTCTCTTGCTTTAACACGCACGTACATCATTGAACCGACAAACATCATAATGCTTAAAGCAACTTGTATTAATGCATAGACTCGTTCTTCTATATTTGCCGCTGCCACCATTACACCGATGGTAAAATAAAACAATGCCATAAAGTGTAACCATGCGTGGGTATAAAGTTTTCCATATAAAAGCCCCCGCATTGGAATTAAAAGCGGACCGACGTAAAAAACCAATACGATGCTGATAGGGAAAATAGTCGGCGGGGCAAGATAAACCGTCCAAATTAATAGTAAGAAGAACAAACCAAAATAGCCTAGCAAGGCGAGACTATAATAAAAACGACTATTCATGATTTAATTTGCTTCGAGTGATTTGGCTGTGCGTGCAATGCGTTTACCTAATGTTTGGCAATGACTGATTTCATCATCAGAAAGCGGTAACTTGTTATCGGCGCCTGCTAAGTGACTTGGGCCATAAGGTGTACCACCGGTTTTGGTGTTCATTAAATCGGTATTCGGATAAGGCAAACCGAGTATTATCATGCCGTGGTGCATAAGTGGCAGCATCATAGATAACAGTGTGCTTTCCTGCCCACCATGCAAACTAGACGTTGATGTAAACACAGCGGCAGGTTTATCAACCAATGCACCTTCTAACCAAATTGAACTGGTCGAATCTAAAAAGTATTTCATTGCGCCCGCCATGTTACCAAAGCGTGTTGGGCTGCCAAGCACAAGCCCCGAGCAGTTTTTTAAATCATCTAGCGTGACATAAGGATCACCACTATCAGGAATAGAATCTTCAACGGCTTCGCACACAGTAGAAATAGCGGGGACGGTGCGTAGACATGCATCCATTCCTTCTACTTCGTCAACACCGCGAGCTATGCGGCGAGCCATGTCGGCGGTTGCACCATGTCGACTGTAATAAAGAATTAATATTGTGCTCATAATATTTAGATAATCGTTTTAACGTTAACAGGAGGGCGGCCAATGACAGCTTGACCATTACTGATGATAATGGGGCGCTCGATGAGAATTGGAAATTGAATCATTGCCTTGATTAAATCATCGCGGCTTAAGGCCTCATCATCAAGTTGGTTATCTTTGTATTCGGATTCATGGGTACGCATAAGCTCGCGTGGTGACATGTTTAGCATGTTCAACAATTCACTTAGTTCTTCATGACTAGGTGGCGTTTTGAGGTATTCAACCACATCAGGGTTGATATTAGCTTCTTCGAGCAATTCCATGGTCTGGCGGCATTTGCTACAGTGAGGATTGTGATAGATTTTAACCGACATAGTATATAAACCAATGCTTATTTAGTGGGCTATAGTGTACCTGTTGAGTGCTTGCTGTCCTAATAGTTGAGAATAGAATTATTCTGAGTGAAAAAAGTCTCTGAAAACGAGATCTTGGACACGTTTCTTGCTTGACAGGTTGATGTAGTGGATGCTAGTTTTTAACTACTAATGGGCGGGGTTTTTTGTGCGCTTGTCTACTATTATAAGAATGATGAATTTCGCCGAAAATATCGGCATTTGGAGTGTTAAAACAATGAAAACCAACAAGTTTCTTAAGAATATCAGCATGATGACAGTGGTGCTAGCAATTGGCGCGTTCACTGCAGGTTGTGCAAGTACACAACAGGAACAACCTATGAAAGATCATCATGCAGCCCATCACAAGGGTCCAAGTGCATGTGAGAAAGCAATTACACATGCTAATGCCGCTCGTAAGAAAGCAGCTAGTGTTGGTGGCGAATGGCGTGATATTAAGAAAATACTCAAGAAAGCGAAGAAAGCCGGTGGCTCAAAATGTGTCAAGTTAGCCAACAAAGCTCGCCGCCAAGGTGAACTTGGTTACGCACAAGCACTTCGTGAAGCGGCTCAGAAATCAGCGTCAAGTGTTTACAACGTTGCTAAAGGTGACAGCCTTTGGTCAATTGCTGGTGATAGCAGTGTTTACGCTGACCCTTACCAATGGCCACTCATTTACAAAGCAAACCGCGACCAAATTAAAGATGCTGATCTGATTTACCCAGGACAAGCACTTGATATTGACCGTGGTGCTTCATCTGCTGACATTGATGCGGCCGTCAGTCATGCTCGTGGACGTGGTGCATGGGCAGTGGGTGTTGTTGAAGATGCGGACAAGGCGTACCTTGCTCGTTAATCTTTAGCATTTAAGTTTTATAAAAAAGCCTCGCATTTGCGAGGCTTTTTTATTGGCTGCAGTTGTCATTGCGGGTGGGTCATGCCGTCAGTAATTAGCTGCAGGCTCAACAAGCGACTGCGTCTACTCGTCATTCGCCATCACCTAATCACTGATGGCATTCCTTTAGTTTTTAATATTGCTGAGAAAATGTTGTCATTGCGAGCATTAGCGCGGCAATCTTTACATTTCAACCTTTACGTTTTAGTCCGTCGCAGCACCAGTAATTAGCTGTTGGCTCAACAAGCGACTGCATTTACTCGTCATTCACCATCATCTAATCACTGATGCTGCTCCTTCTTCGTTGTGAACAAAGTGATGCAATTTCTTGGCTTTTACTCAACAATCCCATCTCTGGCAGCTTTCAAGACAATGGCATCGAAGTCATTGATATCCATGAGTCCTTGTTCGGCAACGATATCGCGAACAGGGCGGCCACTTTTTTCGGAGAGCTTGGCAATGTCAGCGGCTTTGCTGTAACCAATATGGGTGTTGAGGAGGGTAGCAAGGCCTACGCTGCTATGGAGGAATTCGGCGCAGCGTTCGCGGTTGATGATTAATCCATCAAGGTTAAATTCGCTGGCGGCGTTCATGGCGTTGGGTAGCCATTCCATGGCATCGAAGAGTGCTGAGCCAAGGGCAGGCATCATGACGTTGAGTTCTAGTTGGCCTGCTTGGGTCATCATGGCGATGGCGTGGTCTTGACCTAAGATCTGGTAACAAACTTGATTGAGCATTTCGAACATCACCGGGTTTACTTTACCGGGCATGATGCTAGAGCCGGGTTGTACGGCGGGTAGCGTGATTTCACCAATGCCCGTGCGGGGGCCGGATGCGAGTAGCCGCATGTCATTGCTGATGCGAGTGAGCTCTAATGCCAAACTTCGTATTGCACCCGATAAAGTTTGTACGTCATTCATGGATTGCATTTGTGCGGCAAGATCATCAGCAGGTTGAATGGCTTCTCCGGTTAGTGTTGCCAGTTCTTTTGCTGCGTTGGCAATATAATTTGGCGAGGTGTTTAAGCCTGTTCCTGCAGCAGAACCACCTAAGCCAATTTCGCAAAGTGGATCGCGACAGGCTTCTATTAGTTTGGCTACGCGGCGCAGTGTCCAAGCGTAGGCGTTGAATTCTCTGCCCAGCGTAGTGGGTACGGCATCTTGCAGGTGGGTGCGGGCACTTTTAACCGTGTCCGCTTCTTGTTCGCCTAATTTTGCAAAGGCATCAGCCATGGTATACACAGCATTGAGTAATTTCGGTAATTTAGCTAGCGCAGTAAGACGAATAGCCGTTGGAATGGTGTCGTTGGTGCTTTGCCCCATATTGACGTGATCGTTGGGATGAACCTGATCGTATTTTCCCTTTTCGCCACCCAATGCAACATTCGCAAGGTTGGCGATGACTTCATTGGAATTCATATTATGGCTGGTGCCCGCACCGGCTTGAAAGCGATCGACGACAAATTGATCTAGATGTTTGCCTGCAATAATTTGTTCACAGGCATCGATAATCGCATCACGTTGTGCTTCTGTTAGCCAGTTTGGTTGGCAGTTAGCGATGGCGGCAGCGTGTTTAATACGAACATGTGCGTGCACAAAGTCTTTATCGGGCATGCGACCACTAATAGGAAAATTGATAATGGCACGAGCTGTTTGTATGCCATACCATGCCTCGGCGGGCACGGCGAGTTCGCCGAGACTATCTTTTTCTATGCGTGTGTTATTTTGATCAACCATATTCGATCCCGTAAGTGATTGTTTCTGTAGTATAATGGCTTTAATTATCGCACAATTAAAGGCTGAACTCAGCCCAGATAAGTAATCAGTGAACAGAAAGCCTTTTTGCAGGTCAAAATACCTACACTAACTATAGGCTTGGAGATATTGGATGTTATTAAGACAGTTATTTTTGATGGTGATAATGTTTTTTGTTGCTATTTCGTCATCATCGGCAGCAGAGGGTGATATTGTTGATTTTACTTTGAAAGATCTTCAAGGGAAAACGCATAAATTATCTGATTACCGTGGTAAATGGGTGGTGGTAAATTATTGGGCAACGTGGTGCCCACCTTGTCTTGAAGAAATACCTGATTTATCTGATTTCCATGATAAGCACAAAGATAAAGATGCAGTGGTATTGGGAATTAATAACGAGGAATTACCCTTGGCAAAGTTAGCGGATTTCTCAGAGTCTTATTTGGTAAGCTACCCAATATTGCCCGCGCGCCGTGATGCTTCAGCAAGTTATATGTTAGGGCCCGTTCCTGCATTACCGACGACTTATATTGTTTCTCCTGCTGGTCGGGTGATGGCACGTAATGTAGGACCGTTGACCGGTGAAATGATTGAGTCATTTATGAAAACAGCCTGTAAAGATAAAACAGTCGCTGCATGTTAATAATGATGACTGTGCATCGGCACAGTGGTAATGAACCAGCCTTCAATTATGCTATGAAAAAATTATTTAATTTAGGATAACCCAGTGATAAAAAGTGTACAAAAAATTGTAATCGTGTTGTTGCTTTCTATATCTGGTTTACAGGCAGATACGATACGAGATCCTTATGAATATTTCTTTCAGCAATCAATTGGTGACTACGCAGAAGAATTAGAGATTGCAAAGGAAGAGGGCAAAAAAGCAGTGATGCTCTTTTTCGAACAAGATGAATGCCCGTTTTGTCACTACATGAAAAAGACGGTGCTTAATCAACCTAAAGTTCAAGAATACTTCCGGAAAAATTTCGCCTTATTTGCCATTGATATTGAAGGTGACATTGAAATGACTGATTTTGATGGCAAGCAAATGAAGATGAAAGATTTTGCTTTTAAATTAAATCGAGTCCGTGCAACACCTGTGTTGGCATTTTACGATTTAGAAGGGAAAAGAATCGTTCGTTTTATTGGTAAAACATCGGGTGTAGAAGAATTTATGCAATTAGGGAAATTTGTCGCAGAGGGAAAATATAAAACAATGCGCTTTACAAAATATAAACGTGAGCTGCGTAAAGCAAAATAATATTAAGGGTTGTGACGGTTGAAATATTTTAAGTTGTCCAAACTACGGTTTGTTCTTGTTGGTGCTTGCGGTTTATTTGCCGTTGTCGCTGTTGCCGAAGAAGAATTTCCTGAGACTATTTCACTAGAATATGCGTTGCAGCGTGCAGAGAGTAATCATCCTGATATTCAACAAGCGCAAGCGGCACTTGCTTTAGCTGAGTCAGAACAATTGGATGCCGATGCATTAACCGGAACCAATATTTCAATACAAGCACGGTTGCGTTATATCGAACCTTACAATACTAATTTTGATAATACGCGTAATGATAATGGTATAAGTTTTAAGGTAAATAAAAACTTATACGATTTTGGTCGGAGTCAATCAGCAAGTCGTGCGGCAAACCTTGCCATTAGCAGTGAACGTATCACCTTAGCCAGTACTCGGAATCAGCGTCGCTTGGATATCATGCGACGTTACTTTGATGTCATGCTTGCCGACATGGCCTTTCTACGTGATGACGAAGATATGGCTACAGCGTATGTGACTTTAGATAAAGCACGTGACCGCCGAGATGTGGGACAGTTATCAGATGTTGATGTACTCGATCTTGAAAATAAATACCAACAAGTTCGTATTAGACGTTATCGTAGTGATAACCAACAACGCAGTACTCGTTCTGCATTGGCGATAGCCATGAATCAATCGGGTCAGCTTCCGGCAATATTGGAAGATCCTAAGTTACCTTCATTATCACGAAAACTTCCTGAGTTTGAAGAAATCCAGAAAGTAGTGAATAAAAGCAACCCAGCTTTGCGTGCCGCACGTGAAAGGCTTGTCGCATCACAATCGAGGCTTGAAGCGGCAAGGGCGGATAGTAGCCCTGTTTTAAGTGGTGAACTTGCGTTTAATGAAGATAATCGTGCGATTGGATCGCGAGAGCAAGCGCGCATTGGTTTGGTGCTTAACCTACCGCTTTCAACCGGTGGTCGAACACGGGCATTAATTGCACGGCAACAGGCAGAATTAACAAGTGTCCGTGCAGACTTAGCAAGGCAAAAAATATTATTAGAGCAACAAGTTCTCGATGTTTGGTTGGAGATTAGTAACCTTAAAGCACAGCATCAACAAGCGATTGCGCAACTTGATTACCGAGAACTTTATCTCGACCAACGTCGTGCGCTTTATGAATTAGAAACACAAACTGATTTAGGTGATGCAATGGTGCAAATATCCGAAGCGCAGCGGTTTTTAAAGCAAACTGAATTTGATATTGCCTACCGTTGGGCACAACTCGATGCATTAATGGGTAAAATTATTTATGCCACAGCATCAGAACAAGGGGAATTAAAATGAAACGGCTGTGTTGCTTAGGTTTGTTATTAGTGTCGTTTTCAAATATTGCATTTTCAGCGGATGTGGATGGAAAGGTAGTTTGGTCTCAGCGTGTGGTGATGAGTACGACAGTTTCAGGTGTAGTCGATGATGTATTGGTTGACTCCGGCGATCAAGTTAAAAAAGGTGATGTGCTTTTACGTTTGCAGGCGGATCGATTCAAAGCCAGTTTGAGCAGCGCTAAGGCAGCCAAGAATGATGCCCTGTATAAATTGAAAGAAGCTGAACGTGAATGGGAAAGAGCACAGGAATTGTATGAACGTACTGTATTGTCTGATAGAGATCTACAATTAGCCGAGAATGGTTTGGTTGCGGCGAAAGCGATATTTGCAAGTGCCAGTGCACAATATACGAATGCTAATCGTGACTTGATAGAAAGCGTAATTCGCGCACCGTTTGATGCGGTGGTATTAAAGCGTCATGTGCAAACGGGGCAGACAGTGATCACACGAATGAGAACCGTGCCAATGTTAAGTCTTGCTGCAACGAAAACTTATACTATTGTAGGGGCGGTATCATCCGTAGAAGCAAATAAATTAGCAACAGGACAAGCAGTAGCGGTAACGGTGAATAGCAAACGTTATAATGGAATACTCGCGTCGATTGGTTATGAGCCGTTAGAAGGTCAGAATGTCTATCCAGTAACAGTGACATTTACAACAGGTGGTGCTTTGTTACGTGCAGGGGAAACCGCAACGATACACTTTAAATAAATACCTCACGTCATTGCGAGGGAACAGAATGGCCGATGCAATCTTTAGAGTTTAGTGACTAGTTATAGAGATTGCTTCGTCGTTTCACTCCTCGCAATGACAATATGTTTTTTAAATAAATATTTCATGTCATTGCGAGGGAACAGAATGGCCGATGCAATCTTTAGAGTTTAGTGACTAGTT
>CAZIWG010000039.1:19905-22768 GCA_964542925.1 uncultured Granulosicoccaceae bacterium
ATAGAGATTGCTTCGTCGTTTCACTCCTCGCAATGACAACATGCTTTATATAAAGCAATACTCTCAATTACTCCCTACCTTACCTTTTATACCAACGATCACTCAATGCATTAAGTACTTTATTGGAATAGCGTTTGCTACCCAAACTGCCATTATATCGTGCTAAGCCTCGAATCAAATCACCTTTCTCTCTATCTAAATAATGCCGAAGAATGGTGCAGCCAAAACGTAAATTGATTCTCGGTTGAAATAAATCGTCATTGGGCTTACCAATTTCTTTTAACCAGAACGGCATAATTTGCATAAGACCACGTGCGCCGACTCTGGATATTGCCCAGCGATCGAAATTACTTTCAATTTCAATGACGGATAAGACTAGTTCTGGCGCAATGTTTGCGCGATTGGCTTCATAGTGTATTTGTTTTAATAAACGTAAGCGTTTGCGATGATCAGGGATTTTCTTTTTTAGCCGACTCGACATATCAAGCAACCAGACTTCGGCATGAAAACGATCTTCAAAACTGTCTGCGCTGTTAACAGCTTTAGTGAGCAGCAATCGTAACTCATCATCTGGCCGCTCAGTGGTGGAAGCATGCAAGCCAGTCCAGAAAAATAATAGAATAAGTAAAAATGGTTTTTTCATTTAGTAACCCTGTTTTACTTTGTTTAATTATAGTGGCATTTTTTCCTTAAGAAACTCGATAATACCATCGAGTGGCGTATCGATACTGTCACTATCACGGCGCCCCTTGTATTCGACCATACCTTTATCCAAGCCACGATCACCCAGAACAAGTCGATGTGGAATACCGATTAGTTCCATATCTGCAAACATGACACCAGGGCGTTCTTTGCGATCGTCGAGCAGCACATCAAAACCGGCTTGCTTCAAATCAGTATAGAGTGTGTCTACGGCTTCACGTAGACGTTCTGATTTATGCATGTTCATAGGCAAGATACTGACATGGAAGGGTGCAATAGCATCCGGCCAGATAATACCTTTGTCATCGTGGTTTTGTTCAATAGCGGCAGCAACAATGCGTGTTACACCAATGCCATAACAACCCATGGTCATGACTTGTTGTTTGCCATTTTCATTCAGCACACTGGCATTCATTGCCTTGCTGTATTTGTCACCCAATTGGAAAATATGTCCGACCTCGATCCCGCGTGCAATATTTAATGTTCCTTCGCCATCAGGGCTAATGTCGCCATTCACCACATTGCGAATATCAATGCAGTCAGGTTCATCAAGATCGCGTCCCCAGTTAACACCGGTTAAATGTTGCCCGTCTTTATTGGCACCACAAACGAAATCGGCAACATGTGCAGCGCTGTGATCAACCAATACGAGAATATCTAACCCAACAGGACCTATTGAGCCGACTTTACATCCCAGTTCTTTTGCGATGCGTGCTTCATCGGCCATGATCAGTGGTTCGGCGATGGCAGGATGTTTTTCAGCTTTAATGGCATTGAGTTCGTGATCACCACGCAATACAAGAGCCACTAGTGATTCGTCAACACCTTCAACAATGAGCGTTTTCAGACATTGCTTTGCATCAATGTTAAGAAACTGACTGACGTCATCAATACTGTGTTGTTTGGGTGTATCAATACTGGTCATTTTTTGGCTTGCCGAAGGTCGATCACCGACAGGTGGTAATGCTTCTGCAAGCTCTACGTTGGCAGCGTAATCACTGCCGTCACTAAAGGCAATCGCATCTTCACCTGAATCGGCAAGCACATGGAACTCATGAGATAAGGCACCACCGATGCTGCCCGAGTCCGCATTAACAGGACGGAATTTAAGACCAAAACGAGTGAATATGCGGGTATAGGCTTCATGCATTCGCGCATAAGTGGCATCTAGTGATGTATTATCAAGGTGGAAAGAGTAAGCATCTTTCATGATAAATTCACGTGAGCGCATTACGCCAAAACGAGGGCGAATTTCATCACGGAATTTAGTTTGAATTTGGAAGAAGGTAGCGGGTAACTGACGGTAGCTACGTATTTCACGCCGAATCATATCGGTGATAATTTCTTCGTGAGTTGGGCCAAGACAAAATTCACGGTTATGTCGGTCATGCATGCGCAGTAATTCAGGACCATATTCTTTCCAACGGCCAGATTCTTCCCATAATTCAGCAGGTTGGACAATGGGCATCAGTACTTCTTGTGCATTGGCATTTTCCATTTCTTCACGGATAATTGCTTCGACTTTGCGTAATACACGCAAGCCCATGGGTAACCAGTTATAGAGACCTGCTGCCATTTTTCGGACTAAGCCAGCACGAATCATGAGCTGATGGCTAATAATCTCAGCATCAGCGGGGGTTTCCTTGACGGTGGCAAGCAGGAATTGGGAGGTGCGCATAATCGGACTTCTTTCTAGGTGGTAATAAAGGTCGCTATTCTACTATTTCGAGCCACTAGGTGCATCCATTACATTCCAATCATCGCGGACTTTTATCTTCTCATATAAAGTGCCATCGCTCGGAGGCTCTTGGGTTAATTGCCAAGCACCGTCTTTAGATTTCCATTTGTAGCCATAGGTCACATGACTTTTTACACCCGTATCGTAGAGAAGTTGATTATTAACGAATTTCTTGAAGTCAGGATTGAAAAAATAGCCTACGACGGCAGCAATAATGATTAGAAAAATCAGTGCTATGAAGCCTTTCATAATTACACCTTATGAGGTTGCATACAAAGTAGTTTAGCAAAAAATCAGGCTGTGTTTTGTGTTTTGTATCTATTGTTACGTTTATTGTTTTAACCCCCGTATTGTAGCCTCTGAATGATTGAATAAGGTGATTTTTATAGTTAAAATGGCCCATTTGGGCTATATGAGATTCTT
>CAZIWG010000040.1:0-8311 GCA_964542925.1 uncultured Granulosicoccaceae bacterium
GACCCCAGCATTATGAATGCTGTGCTCTAACCAGCTGAGCTACATAGCCATTATTTTTTAACTCGAATATGTTCTCGAGAGCGGCGCATTTTGGGCATTTGCTGCCCAGTTGTCAAGCTTGGCTTTCTAGTCTGCTTAACATTAATCCGTGTATTTATACAATATATTCAAATGCTTATACAATTGGTGATTGTTGTAAGCAGTGATAAATTTATACGTTAAAGCGGAAATGCATAACATCCCCATCGGCAACAATGTAATCCTTACCTTCTAAGCGCCATTTTCCTGCTTCTTTGGCACCCGCTTCCCCATTGCCGGCGATAAAGTCGTCGTAACTCACCACTTCGGCGCGGATAAAACCTTTTTCAAAATCAGTATGAATCACGGCAGCGGCTTTGGGAGCCGTCGCGCCGATTTGTATCGTCCAAGCACGCACTTCTTTCACACCGGCAGTAAAATAGGTGTGCAAGCCCAATAATTTATAGCCTGCGCGAATAACACGGTTGAGACCTGGCTCATCTAGCCCTAGCTCGCCTAAAAACTCATTAGCATCTTCTTCATCAAGCTCAGCGATCTCGGCTTCTATCGACGCACAGACCGGCACAACGGGTGCATTTTCAGCTCCAGCCATTTTCTTGACGGCATCAAGGTGCGGGTTGTTTTCAAAGCCATCTTCACTAACATTGGCAATATACATGGTAGGTTTAATAGTGAGTAAGTGCAGGTCATATAATGAAGCACATTGATCGTCATCTAAATTCATTGAACGCACTGCTTTGCCTTCGTCTAGCTGCTTTGCAACCGCCTCCAATAAAGCCAATTTTACAATCGCGTCTTTATCACCACAACGGGTCAATTTCTGTGTGCGTGTCATGGCTTTTTCAACACTGTCCATATCAGCTAATGCCAACTCGGTATTAATAATTTCAATGTCTGACAAGGCATCAACCGGTGTATCGCCATGACGCAGGACATCATCATCTTCAAAGCAACGTACCACATGTGCAATCGCATCGGTTTCACGAATGTTAGCGAGGAATTTATTTCCTAAGCCTTCGCCTTTTGATGCCCCCGCTACAAGACCCGCGATATCCACAAATTCCATCGTGGTTGGTAATGTTTTTTCAGGGATCACTATTTCAGCCAGCGCATCCAAGCGAGGATCGGGCATCGCCACAATGCCGACATTCGGTTCAATGGTACAAAATGGATAGTTCTCAGCCTGAATACCCGCTTTGGTTAAGGCATTAAACAAAGTTGATTTTCCTACGTTTGGCAAACCGACAATGCCACATTTAAAGCCCATACCCACTTCTCCGATAAAAATTTAACTATGCAAAGCCTGCATGGCTTTCTCTATATCACCATTGATTAAATCAGGCATCACCCGTGATGCATCATCAATGGCATAAGCTATTTGTGTTTTGTCACTCGCCGAAGGACGTTTTAACACAAAGTCTGCGACATCCTTACCTTTACCCGGGTGACCAACACCAATACGTAAACGTAAAAATTCTTTACTACCCATCGCGCTAATTATATCGCGCAAACCATTATGCCCCGCATGACCACCGCTTTTTTTCAGGCGAACATCACCGGGCTCAAAATCAAGCTCATCGTGAACGACTAAAATATTCTCTACAGGGATTTTGTAATACTTAGCCAATGCCGAGACCGATTGACCACTGCGATTCATGAATGTGTCCGGCTTTAATAACCAAACAGGTTCACCGTGTAAATTCACTTTACCGACGAAACCAAAAAACTTGCTGTCTTTTTTTAACTCACAGCCAGATTGGCGAGCAAGCTCATCGATAAACCAGAACCCGGCATTGTGCCGCGTTGCCTCGTAGTCGGAACCAGGATTTCCCAGCCCAACGATAAGTGCAATACGCGACACGAATGTCGACTCTGACCGCGCGAGGCGCGGTTAGTCCTTATCTTCTTCGCTGTCGCCTTCGGCAGCAGCTTCATCTGCATCAACATCAGCAACGTCTTCAACTTCTTCTTTCACAGCACGTGGCTTATGAATACTGACCACAGGTAAATCATGTGACTCACCATGCGCTAACTGAACAAGTTCAATGCCTTCTGACAACGTAATATCTGACAAATGCAATGAGTGCCCCAGTGTTAACTCAGCGACATCAATTTCGATGTATTCAGGTAGGTTAGTAGGTAAACAAGAAACTTCAACTTCAACTACATTATGTTGAATAACACCGCCTTCATCTTTAACGCCGACTGCAATATCTTCATTAATGAAGTGTAATGGTACGTGCATGTGAAGTTTTTCTTTCATGTTCACGCGTTGAAAATCGGCATGCAAAATCGTAGGTTTTGCTGGGTGACGTTGTAAGTCACGCAATACTGCTTTCTCAGCTTTGCCATCAATATTGATAGTCAAAATATGTGAGTAAAAAGCTTCGTTTTCCAGCGCATGCATGATCTTGTTGTGATCCAAGGTTAAAGAGACTGGAGCTCCTCCACCATACATAATTGCTGGTACTTTATTCGCATAACGTAGGCGGCGGCTCGCACCTTTCCCCATGTCTGTGCGAACTTCAGCATCTAGTTCAAAAGTTACACTCATTAGTAATACTCCTAGTTATATTAAAGTACCCCACCACCGTGGTGAAATACTCGCTTCCCCGCGACCAGAGAAAGCGTTTGCTCTGAACCCAAAGGGTTCTGTGAGCCACCTCGTTAGTCCATATACAGTGAACTAACAGATTCTTCCTGATGAATTCGACGCATTGTTTCAGCCAACATTGCCGCAATGCTAATTTGTCGAATTCTCGAACAATTTTGTGCTGGTTCGCTCAGTGGCAATGAATCTGTTACCACCAGTTCATCGAGCTGTGAACCTTCAATATTCTGTATCGCCGGCCCAGATAACACTGGGTGGGTACAGTAGGCTGATACACGTGCTGCACCATGCTCTTTCAATGCATCCGCCGCTTTACACAATGTGCCAGCCGTATCGACCATGTCATCAATCAGGATACAATTCCGCCCTGTGACATCACCGATAATATTCATCACCTTAGCTTCATTCGCCTTCGGACGACGTTTATCAATAATCGCTAAATCGGCATCATCCAGACGTTTCGCAATCGCTCGGGCGCGTACTACGCCACCAACGTCCGGAGAGACGACCATCAAGTCGTTACCATTATGTTTCCACACATCACCTAGTAATATCGGTGAGCCGTAAACATTATCTACAGGGATATCAAAGAAACCCTGAATCTGATCTGCATGTAAATCTAAGGTCAATACGCGATCAGTACCGGCTGCCGTAATCATATTAGCAACCAACTTTGCCGTAATCGCCACACGCGCTGAACGCGGACGACGATCCTGACGTGCATAACCAAAATACGGTATCACCGCGGTAATACGTCGTGCAGATGAACGACGCAGAGCATCGATCATCACTAACAATTCCATCAAATTTGTATTGGTTGGACGACAGGTTGGCTGGACAATAAAGATATCTTTACCACGGACATCTTCCATGATTTCAACACCCACCTCGCCATCACTAAAGCGGCTTACCGTTGCTCTACCTAGTGGCATGTGCAGCTGACTCACAATCGCATTCGCTAACTGTGGGTGCGCATTTCCAGTAAAAACCATCATGGAGCTTTCAGGCACGGCATACCTCGTTGTCGTCGCTCAACCAATTATACGTTTTACTTCTAAACAATGCCTAGGGCGGCAGGATTACTAGGAACACTTGTTCCTTCGCCCTTCGGGTCGCGCTACTCAGCGCGCTCAAATTTAGCTTTCATTTCATTCCAGCTAAATTAGTCGAACCTTAAGGTTCTCATCCTGCCGTCTTACTTTACTGCTAAACCCAAAATGGCTGGGGCGGCAGGATTCGAACCTGCGCATGCGGAGATCAAAACCCCGTGCCTTACCGCTTGGCGACGCCCCAATAAACTTTTAACTTTCAAGGCGAAGAAGTAGCTTGAAGGTAGGGAGCTCATTCAGCCCGACCTTCGCCGCTTGGCGACGCCCCAATAAACTCTTTAAACTTTTCCACTGGCATTCTAGTCGATTTTTACGACTCTGCTGCTTCATCCTTATATAAAGTTGACTGATTACAGCCTTTGGCAACAAAACTTTGCCAATGTTTGGGTAATTGTGCCTCTACTTCTTCAGCCTGCTGCTTACTTCCAAATGCGGCGAAGATGCAACTACCCGTACCCGTCATACGTGATTCAGCATGTTTCTCTAGCCATTTCAGTGCCTTATCCACTTCCGGATAGCGCTGCCGAACAATAGGCTCACAAACATTACTCGCTTGCCCTGCCAGAAAGTCGCGTATTGTGATGGGAGGACAGTCACGTGTCAATTCCGAAATAGAAAAGATTTCCGCCGTACTGACTTCTATCGCGGGTTT
This sequence comes from uncultured Granulosicoccaceae bacterium, assembly GCA_964542925.1. Lineage (GTDB taxonomy): Bacteria > Pseudomonadota > Gammaproteobacteria > AKS1 > AKS1 > Sulfuriflexus. The sequence goes on from CAZIWG010000040.1 coordinate 4,412, forward strand.
TATGACCAAATACCAAGGTTCTGGAGGCTCCACAGGGGTAAATTGTTCACCCACACCCTCTGCCCACGCAGCATATCCATGAACAAAAACCGGCACATCCGCACCAAGTTGCAAACCAACATCGGCAAGTTGTTGACGAGATAAATCAGTCTGCCAAAGTTGATTCAAAATCACCAACGTGGTGGCCGCATCAGAACTACCTCCACCAAGCCCTCCCCCCGCAGGGAGCCGTTTGTCCAAACGAATATCTGCACCATGCTTTGTTTGGGAAACCTGCTGCAGTAACGCTGCTGCACGCACTATTAAGTTATTCACGCCAAGTCCTAACACATCATCTTGTAAGCAAATATTGCTATCTTGTCGGCATCTTGCCGATATATTGTCGCCATAATCTAAAAACTGAAATATTGTTTGCAGACAGTGCATGCCATCATCGCGACGGTGAGTGATGTGCAGAAATAGATTAAGTTTTGCCGGTGCAGCCCCGTGTAGCCAATCTCCCTGCTGGATCATGCTTTTGGTCCGGTGGTCTGCCAGCGATCGATAACAATTCGAACATCCAGTCCTTTATTGTCCATAAATATTTTACTCGGCAAAGTATAGCCATTTACGGTCACATAGCCGCGGTAACGGATCGTCCAACCATCTTGTTGCAAGCTTGCCAAACGTCCCTGTGCATCTAATTTTATCTCGGCAGATTTTTCCGGCATTTTTTGACCCACAGCCCAATAACGCAAACCATTAATCGGCACACGATAGCCTAATTGCTGAGCTAAAAGCTGTTCAGGATCTTGTGAGTATTGCTGTTGTCCATCTTGGGTTAGCACTACACTCTGAGGGCTGCCGTTTAGTTCTATTGCACCCGCACCAAAAGGACCGAACAAACGAATCCGATAGGCTTGATCAATTTGCTGCCAAAGTAACGTCGCATGCCAAGCTTCTTCTTCAAAACGTAATGAGATCCGCCCATCTATACTCCACGCTTCGAGTGTGTTTAATATCTTATTATGCGCCGTCCACGCTGCATCAACGTCAATGACGGTAGAAGATTCTGGCTCAGAGACAACTAATAATTCGCAACCACTTAAGCCAAGTAAAAAAACAAAAACAAACAGATGTCTCATAAGTCGAAGCGTTTAATCACCTCAAGTAAACGTTCATCATCTGGTGCTTGTTCTAAGCCCTTGCGTATAATTTTTTGTCCACGTACTTTTTCACCCATTTTTAACAGCACTTCACCAAGATGTGCTGCTATTTCGGCATCATCATTTAAGTCATAGGCACGTGTTAAGTATTTCAATGCTTCAGTATTATTGCCTAAACGATATTGTATCCAACCCATACTATCAATAATGGCTGCATCATCCGGCAATAATTTGAGTGCGCGCTTAATGTAGCTTAATGCTTCTTTATATTTGCCTGTTCTATCTGCCAAGGTATAACCCAATGCATTCAACGCATGCGCATTATTAGGCTCAGTCTTTAAAATTGTTTTTAAATCTTTTACCAAAATATCAACACGGTTGACACGTTCTGCCATCAGTGCGCGGGCATAAAGTAAATCGCTGTTATCCGGTAATGTTTTAAGCGCCTCGTTATAACTTTTCATTGCCTCGGAGAAGCGTTTCGCACCTCGGTATATTTCACCTCGCGCCAACACTCGTTTCACTAGTTGCGCATCACCGCGCACGGTTAAGTTATCTAGTTTTAACAAAGCTGATGCTATTTTACCCTGTTTTGCTAGGAGACGTGCGATTCGTAACTGCGAAGTAAATGCATATTCTCCCCGGGTAACAAGGCTGTAATAAAGCAGTGCGCTGTCAATATTCTCATTACTCTCAGCAATTTGCCCTAAATAATAACTCGCTTCGAGACCGCGGCGGCCACTGCTTTTAACTTGTTCAAAATATTTTTCTGCGCTTTTTAAATCATCTGATTGCAGCGCGAGAATACCCAATGCATATAAAATATTTGAATTCTTTGGTGCGGCATTCGCAAGTATTTCAAATTGCTTACGCGCTTCTTTGAGTTTTTTTGAATCAACCAACAAACGTGCGTAATTTAAACGTATGACTTTGTTATCAGGTGTTTTATCGAGAACACCTTTTAAATATTGTATCGCCGCACCCGGATTACCTTGAAGACGTAAAATACGTGCTAGTGAATTTTGTGCATCCGTCCAATTTGCTTTCAACTTCATGGCTTGGCGCACAGCACTTTCAGCCAAGGTAAACTTACCAGCTTGCTCTGCCAGAGAACTCAACACAAAGTGCGCCGAAGCAACCTTGGGATGACGTGATACTAACTGCTTCATCACCTCTAAGCTTACTTCACGATTTTTCTCCCGAACCAGAAGCTTACCGAGAGAAATAAAGAATTTTTGTTTATCTTTTACAGATTTTACTAATGCATCAAAACCTTTCAATGCCTCGGCTTTCAATCCATTACGTAATTGTAAATTGGCTAGATTAAGTTGTGCAGCATTATTGTTAGGTTCAATTTCTACCCAAAGCTTCGCAGCCTCTAAACCTGCCTTGTACAACTTCGCATAACTCGCCACTCTCACCGCACGTTGAATAACACGTGGATCGCGGGTTTCTTTTGCTGCACGTAAATATTGCTGTGTCGCAATCCCTAACTCACCTCGATAACCGGCCAGTTCACCTGACAATAAAGTGAATAATAAATCGGCATCAAGGTTAACGTCAGGAAGATCTAAACGAGCTGGTAGTTTTTTCTTAATAACTACTTTTTTCTTTACCACAACAGGCTTAGCAACGGTCTCTTGCTTAGTTATCGTTGAACAACCTGTTAGCACTATAGCGCTAGCTAAAAACAAAATAATCGTATTTCTTGTCATCTTTCTCTCATTATTATCCATGGCTAAACATTTCAGCCTAGCCGCCATAATACCTACTAAACCATAGAAATATGTGAAATAGGAAATCCGTTACGTGTATTTTTTAGTATAATAGCTACTTTTAATAGTATGTTAACCATCAATCATGCTCTGGCATACAATTATAGCATGAAGATACATGAAAAAGATCATTAAATACATAACGTTATGGCTATTCTAGCATTTGGTATAAATCATCAAACAGCTCCGGTCGCAATACGGGAGCGGGTCGCGTTTGGTCCGGAATCGATGCAATCTGCGCTTCATGACCTCACTGAACGCACCTCAATCGATGAAGCAGCCATTCTTTCCACCTGTAATCGCACCGAAGTGTACTGTGGAATCGATGCCGCCAACAGTCATGTCGTCCTCGATTGGCTACAAGAATTCCACCAGCTCGATCAAGGAACACTTGAGCCTTACATATACAGACACCCCGATCAGCTTGCAGTTCGGCACATGCTACGTGTTGCGAGTGGTTTAGATTCACTGGTATTGGGTGAGCCACAAATTCTCGGACAAATGAAAGATGCCTACCAACAAGCCAGCTCGGCAGGAACGATTGGTAAAACACTTTCAAAATTATTCCAGCACACTTTTTCAGTGGCGAAACAAATTCGCACCGATACCGCCATTGGTCATAGCCCCGTTTCGGTCGCTTTTGCCGCCGTGTCATTGGCGAAACAAATTTTTGGTGATCTCAGCCCGCTTACCGTGATGTTAATTGGTGCCGGTGAAACCATTGAGCTGGCTGCTCGGCACTTAAACGAGTCAGGCATTGGACGTATGATTATCGCTAACCGCACCGCAGAACGTGCCCATGCGCTGGCGAGTCAATTTGATGGCTATGCGATTGCCCTATCTGAAATGCCCAGCCATCTTGCTGAAGCCGATATTATTATTTCATCCACCGCTAGCAGCTTACCCATCCTTGGCAAAGGCAGTGTTGAAAGCGCGTTAAAACAACGCAAACACAAACCTATGTTCATGGTTGATATTGC
>CAZIWG010000040.1:8411-21988 GCA_964542925.1 uncultured Granulosicoccaceae bacterium
TTGAAAGCGCGTTAAAACAACGCAAACACAAACCTATGTTCATGGTTGATATTGCGGTGCCTCGCGACATTGAACCCGAAGTCGATGAACTTGATGATGTTTACCTCTACAGTGTTGATGACTTACAAGAAATTATTCAAGAAAATTTACAGTCTCGCCAGGATGCCGCTACTCAGGCCGAAGAAATCATCGACACCCAAGTTGAACACTTCATGGGCTGGTTACGCTCACTTGATGCCATTTCTACCATTCGTGATTTTCGTGGCCATGCGGAAAAACTGCGTGATGAAACTGTAATACGCGCCTTGCAACGTATTCGTAATGGTGACAACCCTGAAGCCGTACTCGAAGAACTAGCGCGCTTACTCACCAATAAACTCACCCATCTACCCAGTACGCGTATGCGCCAAGCCAGTTTTGATGGTCGGCGTGATGTACTGGATATTGTCCGTGAACTTTACAATCTCGGCGAAGAACCCTAGCTACATTTAAACCTGCTTTGCCTTACTTGCCGAGTCACTCGGCAACTCCTCATAGAAATAAAAACGGATATTACTAAAGTGAAAGATTCTATACGCAACAAACTCGATACCCTTGCCGAGCGTCTCGAAGAAATCAGTGCACTGCTCTCTGATGCAGACACCATTGCCGACAATAATAAATTCCGTGATCTATCAAAAGAATATGCTCAACTCAGCCCTTTAGTCATGGTGTTTAACAACTACCGTAGCGCCTTAGACGATTTAGAAACAGCCAAAAGCATGCTCGAAGAAGATGATGCTGAAATGCGTGAAATGGCAGAAGAAGAAATTAAGTCCTCCAAAAAGATTATTGAAGAACTTGAAGCCGAATTACAGATTTTACTCTTACCGACTGATCCACACGACGAAAGCAATGTATTCCTTGAAATACGTGCCGGTGCTGGTGGTGATGAAGCGGCGTTATTTGCAGGTGCTTTATTTCGCATGTATAGCCGCTTTGTTGAACGCCAAGGTTGGCAACTTGAAATTATTAACGAACACGAAGGTGAGCACGGCGGTTACAAAGAAATAGTTGCCCGTATTACCGGCAAAGGCGTTTACTCAAGACTTAAATTTGAATCTGGTGGACACCGCGTACAACGTGTACCGGAAACTGAATCGCAAGGTCGTGTTCATACTTCCGCTTGTACAGTTGCCATCATGCCTGAAGTTGATGATATCGAAGCCATCGATATTAACCCTGCCGATCTCAAAGTCGATACCTTTCGTGCCTCCGGTGCGGGTGGTCAGCATGTCAACAAAACTGATTCAGCGATCCGTATTACTCACTTACCAACAGGGACCGTCGTCGAGTGTCAGGATCAACGTTCACAACATAAGAATCGTGCGCAAGCCATGGGGTTATTACAGTCCCGTTTGCTCAATGCGCAACAAGAAAAACAAGACTCAGAACAAGCTGAGCAACGCCGCGACTTAATTGGTAGTGGTGACCGCTCTGAACGTATTCGTACCTATAATTTCCCACAAGGTCGTCTCACCGATCATCGTATAAATTTAACGCTGTATAAACTGCAAGAAATTTTAGAAGGTGATTTAAACCAGGTGATCGAACCGATTCGCCATGAGTATCAAGCGGATCAACTCGCGGCAATGGGTGACTAGGGTTTCTGTATGCCTCGCATTGATGAATTATTGAAACAAGCTGAAACGCAGTTAGTGTCTTTAGACTCCCCCGGACTCGATGCCGAGATCTTACTTGCCTTCGTCATAAATAAACCTCGCAGTTACCTGCGCGCCTATCCTGAGTATGAACCTGACCCATCCGCACTGAACGAATACTCACGCTTATTAGCAAGGCGTGCCTCCGGTGAGCCTGTTGCCTATCTCACCGGTGAACACGATTTCTGGTCACTCTCATTGAAGGTAACCCCCGATACACTCATTCCCAGACCCGATACCGAGCTATTAGTTGAAACTGCGTTAGAACACATCGCAAAAATAGAAACCAAACCCATTAACATTGCTGATCTAGGCACAGGCAGTGGTGCCATTGCCCTCGCACTTGCCAGTGAATGTACCCATTGCCAAATCACCGCCACCGACTTATCCGTTGCCGCACTAGAAGTGGCGAAAACCAATGCCCACAGCCACCAATTAACCCATATCAATTTTATTCACAGCAATTGGTGCAGTGCTTTTGCCGCCTCACAACGCTTCGATATCATTGTCAGTAACCCACCCTACATTCCAGAAAATGATCCACACCTGCAATCTGCCGAACTTACTAATGAGCCCCTATTCGCCCTCACCTCAGGCAAAGACGGCCTGGATGCCATAAGACAAATCACCCAACAAGCAAAGGCATTTTTAAATCCCGCTGGCTACCTGCTTATTGAACACGGCTATGACCAAGCCGAAGCAGTACAGCAATTATTCTATGATAATGATTTCCAGCAGATTGAAACCAAACAAGATTTGGGCGGCAACGATAGAGTCTGCATTGGCATAAAAAACTAAATTCAGGCTGTTCAGATAATGTTCGAGCCGCATTTCTGAACAAGTGCAGCGAGAGTTGGGTGTCAACAATAGAGTCTGTATTGGCAAAATAATTTGATTTAAGGTGTTCGGGTCTTATTTGAGCTGCATTCCTGAACGAGCACGCCCGAACAAAGTGACAAAGTACCCTTGGGGTACAGCGAGATCTGCGCAGCTCAAATAAGACCCGAACACCCTGAATCCCCACCTAGCACTGATTTTCCCTAAATACCGCATGAACCTATATTAATATCACTAAACCCTAATCTACTTATAGATCTTGCATATTTATCCTATCGTCCTAGGATAAACACATGAATAGTGTCACCGATGAATGTGTTAAGCACCGCGATATCCTGTTCGCTGAACCTTATGATCAGGATGAACCGCCCTCACAGCTAGCGATGCTGTTACTTGTCGATGCGCCCGGTATTATTCATCTTCACCCTGTTTCTGATACGCAATTACACATTAGCTATGATCTGCGTGTAGTAACATTCGAGATTATTGAATCAGGCTTAAATGAAGTTGGTTTCCATCTAGAGAACAGCCTACTTTGCAAACTACGTCGCGCCCTATGTCACTTCACCGAAGAAACTCAATGCCTCAATATGGGTTATCACCCTGACAGCAAAACAACGCGTGATATTTATATTGATCGTTACCTACGCACCCCACATGGATGTCGTGACACACGTCCCGAATACTGGCGCGAATACCGCTAAACACTAAACAGCTGCTCTACATCGGCAATTTCATTGTATGATAGCCAGATGAATGATGACGAATTACTCCGCTACAGTCGGCAAATTATGCTGCCACAAGTTGATGTTGAAGGACAACAACGACTCAAAGACTCACGTGTACTGATTATTGGTCTGGGTGGTCTAGGCTCACCGGTGGCTTTGTATTTAGCGGCTGCGGGCGTTGGGCAACTTGAACTAGTCGATTTTGATCATGTCGATCTTTCAAACCTACAACGGCAAATTTTGCATAGTACTGAGAATATTGGTCAAGCTAAAACCGAATCGGCGCAACAGACTCTACAAAAGATTAACCCACTCATTGAAACCATAACTCAAAATAAAAAATTAGAAGCCGAAGAACTCATCGAAGCAGCAAAACGTGCTGATATCGTGGTTGATGCCAGCGATAACTTTGCCACACGTTTTGCCGTTAACCGCGCCTGCCTTGCGGCTAAAAAACCACTGGTGTCGGCGGCAGCTATCCGCATGGAAGGACAAATTTCGGTATTCCGCTGCGATGATCCCTCGCAGCCCTGTTACCAATGTCTTTACCAAGATACTGGTGAAGAAGACACCAACTGCACTAGTAATGGCGTATTGGCTCCGATGGTGGGTATCCTCGGCTCAATGCAAGCACTAGAAACCCTTAAATTATTGTTGAATTTAGGCGAGTCTCTTGCCGGCAAATTATTGTTATTTGATGGTGCCACCATGCAATGGCGCAGCATGACATTACGCAAAGATCCAGCTTGTTCCGCCTGCCATTCAGTATTTTAGTCTCACTTTTTGATTTTTTTACACTACACTCTATATAGATTATCCAACTACGGTCCAAGCTAATCTTGGTCTGTTTGTTGTGCTTGTGCCAATTTTGAGTGTTTTTTGACGGCCTCTGGGGGCTATTTAATGCATAACCGAACTATTTTACAGACCATCGTCCTGCAAGTTTTTATCCCGGTTTATCTGCTTGCTGCCATACCTTCTTATGCGAGTAACGATCAACTGTTCACTGCAGCTGGTGCGCATTCATCATGGGTGCTCATGAATAAAATCAAACCAGCACTGGAAAAAATCAGTGGCCACAAAATAACCTTATTTGGCAAACAATCCATGCTTGGTGTTGGTTGTAATGCAGGCATTAAGTCCACCCTAAGAAGCTCTCATGAACAAGAAAGCTTTGGACTAGTTTGCTGTCCATTAACTAATGCAGAAATCGCGAAAAATAATCTCGAGGTTTTTCCTCTTGCCCTTGAGCCGATCATGATCCTTAGCCATGAAAGCAATCCTGTTAATGATCTGAGTATTAAACAAATCAAAGCTATATTTAGTGGCAAGATAACTAACTGGCAACAGGTTGGTGGTGAAAATAAGGCAATCGTTGTTGTTACTCGATTACATTGCAAAAAACGCCCTGGACACTGGAAAACAATCTTAAGCCATCCTGATAAGTTTGCGATTAAACGAATCAATGTTCAAAGTGCCGATGAGATGGTAAAACGTGTTGGTGACTTTAAAGCCGCTTTTGGTCATGCCGGTTCAGCTTGGCTTCGTGGAGATAACTCAAAGACCAAAATCATTCGTGTTAATGGTTACTTACCAACGAGTAAAAACCTAAAAAACGGTAACTACCTATTCTATCGCCAACTCTCCATCATTACTAACAAAGGGGCATCTAAGAAACTTAAAGATTTAATGCTCAGTGCGCAAATGCAGGTGTTTAATCATCCTGAATTATTTAATGAATACCAATTGCTGCCAATAGATCCAAACACTCACTAAACAACTTATGTTTAAACTAAACACATTTCGCTCTAGACTTATCTTTTACATTCTAATTGTGTCTGTATTTCTTGGCATCACATTAAGTCTATCTTTTTGGCATACACAAAATTTACTTTTAACCGAAGCCAACCAACAATTACAGCGAACCGCACGCTTGCTTGATAGTTACCTCGCTGCTGAGCGTAACGAACTAAAACGCTATGCAGGGATTGTACGAGATAATCTCCGCATACAAGAATACATGTATGTAGTTACTGAGATCAGCGCAGAGCGTGAACCTCTTGATAAATTATTCCTGCAGCAGTTTGGTTGGTTGCCTATTAATAAGCGCATTCTCACAAATGTTGAGGGCGATATAATTAGTGGTAATACGAAAGATATTATTATTAACCACTCTGAACTTAATGCTAAAAATGATATAAAAATTCAATATGTGTACACAAAAAATGGTGTTGAGTTAGTCGTCTACTCACCTGTTTATTACTTAGGGAAACTACTTGGTTACGTTATTTTATCTCGAACTTACGACACGGCGAAACTAAGAGAACTAGAAAGCATAAGTAAAGGTCGTGTATTTATTGCCAATAATAACCAAATTACTCTTAGCACTATACCTTCATTGATAAAAAAAATCATACGCTCGGACATACGCAGCCTATCTATCACCAATGATAATTTTATTATTACTAAAATAAAAATCAATGCATCCTTAAATCAGAAAATTAATTTTTATTTTGGTGTTTCGGAGAGCCGTTTAATAAAAAATATTAAGCAATTTAAACAATTATTAATTTTCATTATTTCATTTGGTATTCTAGGTAGTCTTATTCTCGGTCTTCTGTTCTTGCGTGACTTTGATAAACCTATTAAAAAATTATTAGCCGTTACAAACAAAATAACGGATGGGGAGCTCCCCATCGTAAACAAAGTTGTCCCACGTAATGAAATTGATTTCCTGAATAATACTTTTTCAGACATGATCAGTAGCCTAAAAGAAAAACAAACGCTTATCGCAAAAGCTCAATCTGAACTTGAAACGCTGGCTATTACAGATACCTTAACTGATTTATATAATCGTCGACATTTGCTTGAAGTTTTTCCGAAATTACAAGCTCAAGCTCAACGAGATAACGCGCCATTAGCAGCTATTATTATTGATATCGATCATTTTAAAAAAATCAATGATGAGTATGGGCATCTTGCTGGCGATCAATGTTTAGTCGAATTCTCAGCGTTATTGCGGAGTCATTCACGTACCAATGATTATTTATTTAGATTAGGTGGTGAAGAGTTTTTAATCTTAACCTTAGGTGAAACAACCAGTGGTGTTCATGCCGTTGCCGAAAAGATCCGTAAGGCAACCGAGCAAACACCGGTTAATTACCGTAACGTGCATATCAGTATGACAATTAGTTGTGGTGTTTGTGTTGAATACCCGACTGATGATAATGAACAGTCATTGAACAGTCTCTTGCTTCATTCCGACAACGCGCTCTATCACGCTAAAAAGTCTGGTCGCAATAAGGTCATTGTTCACCCACATGAAAAAAGTGGACAACAAGAACTCAGTTCTTAAGTTTATCCTTTAACATCTGATTCACTTGGGCAGGGTTTGCCTTACCTTGACTGGCTTTCATCACTTGGCCGACGAAGAAACCAAAGACTTTTTCTTTCCCTGAACGATACTGCTCTACTTGAGCTGGATTATTAGCAATAATCTCATCGACAATTTTTTCAATAGCACCCGAGTCGGTTACTTGTTTCAGACCTTTGCTTTCAATGACACTGTCTGCATCACCTTCACCTTGCCACATGGCTTCAAATACTTGCTTGGCAATTTTTCCTGAAATAGTGCTATCCGCAATACGTTTAATCATGCCACCCAACATCTCAGCAGAAACAGGGCTATCACTAATCTCTTTGCCATCTTTATTTAAACTACCGGTTAAATCACCACTGACCCAGTTAGCACTGAGTTTAGCTTCACCACCAGATGCTTTTACAACAGCCTCAAAATAGTCTGCTAGTTGGCGCGTTGATGTCAGCACTTCAGCATCGTATTCGGATAAAGAAAATTCGTTGATAAAACGTTGCCGCTTCGCATCGGGCAATTCTGGCAATGTCGCACGTACTGCTTCAATGGTTTCCTGATCAACTTCTACTGGTAATAAATCGGGATCAGGGAAGTAACGGTAATCGTTGGCTTCTTCTTTGCTACGCATTGAACGGGTTTCATTTTTATCCGCATCATAGAGGCGCGTTTCCTGAGCTACTTTGCCGCCATCTTCAATAATTTCAATCTGGCGCTGAACTTCTAAATTAATCGCACGTTCCACAAATCGGAATGAATTAAGGTTCTTTATTTCGGAGCGTGTACCTAGCTCTTCCTGCCCTTTGGGGCGCACGGATACATTTGCATCACAACGAAATGAGCCTTCCTGCATATTACCGTCACAAATATCAATATAGGTCACAATTGAATGAATCTTTTTCATGTAGGCAACAGCTTCTTTTGCCGAACGCATGTCTGGCTCTGAAACAATTTCCAATAGCGGCGTGCCAGCACGGTTCAAATCAATACCCGTCATGCCCTGAAAATCTTCATGCAAGGACTTACCCGCATCTTCTTCCAAATGTGCGCGGGTAATACCTACTGTTTTTACACTGCCATCTTCAAGGCGGATATCAAGGCTACCCTCACCAACAATGGGTAAGTCCATCTGGCTTATTTGGTAGCCCTTCGGTAAATCAGGATAAAAATAATTCTTACGCGCAAAAATAGAACGTGGGGCAACCTTGGAACCGGTCGCTAAACCAAATTTAACCGCCATCTGCACCGCTTCATGATTTAAAACAGGTAAAACCCCTGGTAAACCCAAATCAACCGCACACGCCTGTGTATTAGGTTCAGCGCCATACGCAGTTGATGCCCCAGAAAAAATTTTACTTTTGGTCGCAAGTTGCGCGTGAATCTCAAGACCAATAACGACTTCCCATTCCATAACAGTTCCTACTTAAACTGCACTGGCGCACGCGTGTGCCAGTCAGTCGCTTGTTGATAACGGTGCGCCACATTCAGCAAACGCGCTTCGTCAAAATAATTACCAATAATTTGTAGCCCAACCGGCATATCGTTCACAAAACCTGCAGGCACTGACATGCCAGGTAAGCCGGCAAGGTTGGCAGAAATCGTATAAATATCAGATAGATACATGGTTATAGGGTCGTCTGACTTTTCACCTATGCCAAAAGCAGGCTCCGGTGCCGTCGGCCCCATGATGACATCAACCTCTTCAAAGGCACGTTTAAAATCATCGCTGATCAAACGGCGTAGCTGCTGTGCTTTAATGTAATAAGCATCGTAATACCCTGCAGATAACGCATAGGCACCAATCATAATGCGGCGTTTCACTTCAGAACCAAACCCTTCACCACGTGAACGTTTATACAAATCTTCCAAATCAGCCGGATCATCACAACGATAACCAAACCGCACACCATCAAAGCGTGACAAGTTCGATGAACACTCTGCGGGAGCAACCACGTAATAGGTTGGCACAGCGAGGTGCGTGTTCGGCAGACTAATTTCTTTCACCGTGGCACCGAGTTTTTCATACTCTGCAATCGCCTCTTCAACCGCTTTACCGACCGCCGCATCAAGCCCTTCACCAAAGTATTCCTTGGGTAAACCAATCGTCATACCTTCTAAGGAATCTGACAAATTTGCTGTGTAATCAGGCACTTCACGGTCAACACTGGTGGAGTCACGGGTATCAAAGCCCGCCATGCAGTTCAGCATGAGCGCGGCATCTTCTGCGCTGCGCGTCATCGGCCCTGCTTGATCCAGACTAGATGCGAAGGCAATCATGCCATAACGAGAAACACGCCCATAAGTCGGCTTAAGCCCCGTAATACCACACAGTGACGCAGGCTGGCGGATTGAACCGCCGGTATCGGTACCGGTAGATGCCGGCGCTAAACGCGCCGCAACAACGGCCGCAGAGCCACCCGATGAACCTCCTGGTACCTTATCGGTATTCCACGGATTCTTCACCGCACCATAAAAACTGGTTTCATTCGAGGAGCCCATCGCAAATTCATCCATATTGGTTTTACCCAACATGACTGCACCCGCGTTATTGAAGTTCTCAATCACCGTGGCGTTATAGGGTGAGATAAAGTTATCCAGCATCTTTGAGCCACAGCTGGTTTTCACTCCCTGCGTACAGAAAATATCCTTTTGCGCCAAAGGGATGCCCGTTAACGGCCCTGCTTCACCCGCGGCGATTTTTTGGTCGGCTGCTTTCGCTGCTGATAGTGCAGGTTCTTCTGAAACAGTAATAAAAGCATTTATTTGCGTATCAAGATCCGCAATTCGACTCAAATAACTCTGGGTTAACTCGGTACTGGAGAATTCTCCGGCTTTTAAGGCAGCCGACAGTTCGCTAAGTGTTTTGTTATGCATAATCTCTAATTTCAATAATTAACTATATATAAGGGTTTCTAAGTGACTGGAAACCTTACTCAATCACTTGAGGCACAAGGAATAAACCATCCTCAACGGCTGGGGCAATAGCTTGATATTCCTCGCGATGATTGTCTTCAGTAACGATGTCATCACGCAAACGTTGCGCCATATCCAGTGGATGCGCCATGGGTGTCACATCACTCGTATCGACCGCGTTCATTTGTTCAACCAAGCCAAGAATGTTAGATAATTCCTTTTCATAGCTCGGAATATCATCATCGCTGATTGCCAGTCTTGCCAAATGGGCAATCTTTTTTACATCGTCTTGCGTTAGGGACATCTCAACTCCAGTGGTTCAATTTGAAAACTCAAAGACATTCAAATCAATAAATAATTCAGGATGCGAAACTTATCACAGTTAGTGCCTTGCCGAAAACCCTGTGCATTGTTAGAGTAACGCCATAATTCAGCACTATTTATGTAGCAAAAGGATAATTCCCAGTATGTTCAATTCCCTGCGTGGTCTATTTTCCACTGATTTATCGATCGATCTCGGTACAGCCAATACCCTGATCTATGCTCGCAACCAGGGCATTGTCCTTAATGAGCCTTCGGTTGTCGCAATTAGACAAGACCGTGGTAACAATGGCGCAAAAAGTATTACGGCTGTCGGTGCTGAAGCAAAGCTCATGCTAGGACGCACGCCTGGAAACATTACCGCAATTCGGCCGCTCAAAGATGGCGTGATTGCCGACTTCGATGTCACTGAAAAAATGTTGCAACACTTTATTCATAAAGTACACGAAACAAAATTTTTCCGTCCAAGCCCTCGCGTTGTGGTTTGTGTTCCCTGTGGTTCAACAAAAGTAGAACGCCGCGCCATTCGTGAATCAGCATTAGGTGCCGGTGCACGCGAAGTATATTTAATTGATGAACCCATGGCAGCAGCAATTGGTGCGGGCATGCCAGTAGGTGAAGCCAAAGGTTCAATGGTGTTAGACATCGGTGGTGGTACCACTGAAGTGGCGATCATTTCTTTAAACGGTATTGTTTATTCTGACTCTGTACGTATCGGTGGCGATCATCTTGATGAAGCGATTGTTAGTTATGTGCGTCGTAACTACGGCAGCTTAATTGGTGAAGCAACCGCAGAAAGGATTAAACTTGAAATCGGTACGGCATTCCCTGCTAATGAGGTAAAAGAATTAGAAGTAAAAGGTCGTAACCTTGCCGAAGGCATTCCACGTAGTTTTACGCTAAATAACAATGAAATATTAGAAGCCTTACAAGAACCTTTATCCGGGATTGTCAGCGCTGTTAAAAATGCTTTGGAGCAAACCCCTCCTGAACTGGGTGCCGATGTCGCTGAACGCGGCATGGTCTTAACCGGTGGCGGCGCAATGCTTACTGATCTTGATAAATTACTCAGCGAAGAAACTGGCTTACCTGTTATTATTGCTGAAGATCCACTTACTTGTGTTGCACGGGGTGGCGGAACGGTTCTTGAAATGATCGATGAACATGGCATCGACGTTTTTGATTTGGAGTAAAACCAAGCTGGGGTTGAATCATTAAAACGCTGTTTACACAGGGGCCGCTACTTGGCACCCGTTTTATCCTGCTTATTCTTGTGTCCATTGTCATTATGACAATGGACCATCGTTATCAACATCTTGATAGCGTACGCTCTACTTTATCACTGGTGATTGAGCCTATACGACAAATTGTCAATCTTCCTTTCTCTATTGCTGGCAATATGAGTGAGAATTTATCCTCTCGCTCTAAGCTGCTCAAAGAAAATGAAGAACTGCGTACAAAAAATTTATTACTTAAAGCCCAGTTACAAAAATACGTGTCTCTCAAATCTGAAAATATGCGCTTGCGTGAACTACTCGACTCCTCTTTCAAGGTCGGCGACAAGGTACTTATTGCTGAATTGATTCGTGTTGATCTTGACCCATTCACCCGTCGCATCGTCATTAACAAAGGCAGTAATGATGATCTTTATGCTGGCCAGCCACTACTTGATTCTGACGGTATCATTGGTCAAATTTTACAAGTCAGTCCTTTTTCCAGTAATGCCATGCTCATCACAGATCCGAGTCATGCTATTCCCATTCAGTTAAATAGCACCGGTCAACGCGCCATCGCTATCGGCACTGGTCGCCCTAATGAGCTTGAGTTGCTGCATATTCCCAGTAGCACACAACTTAAAGAAAATGAGCTACTCGTTTCTTCTGGCTTAGGAGGACGCTTTCCCGCAGGTTATCCTGTTGCTCGCGTGATTCGCATTATCGAGCATCCAGGTGAACCTTATCTTGAAGTGATTGCAAGACCCACTGCACATTTACAACGTAGTCGTGAAGTGTTGGTCGTATGGCCAAGTACAGGACCACAACAAAAACCAGCCATGGAAACGAAATAATGCCCGTACGTCATCATGGTGGTGTGGTCATCTTCAGCAGTTTTGCGTTGGCATTACTATTAACCATGTTACCACTCCCCACGTGGGCACAACCATTACGACCAGAATGGATAACCTTGGTACTCATTTACTGGTGCATGGCATTACCCTCACGAATCAGTATTGGCTGGGCATGGATAGCTGGCATCATGCTTGATGTCACATTGGGTAACCTACTTGGCATACATGCTTTATCACTCACTATCGTTGCATTTTTAACCATTAAATTATACCAACGTATTCGTGTATATCCTTTAGGCCAACAGGCATTGGCTGTCCTTATTCTTGTTGCTATGAGTCAATTACTGACACTTTGGATTTTAGGTATTATTGGTAAAACACCGGGCAGTTGGACCTACTGGCTACCATCTATTAGTAGCGCAATACTTTGGCCTTGGTTATTCGTGATTATGCGTGGAGCACGTCGTCACTTCCGAGTGGCATAAATTATGTTGCGTAAACTACATATTAAAGATCACAGTAGTGAAGTACGATTATTCAAACAGCGTGCGATTGCAGCCATTATTATTGTCATTATTTTAATGTTAGGTATTGTTGGTCGACTTATTTATTTACAAATTTTTAGCCACCAACACTATTCCACTTTATCGCAAAAAAACCGTCTTAAAATTGTTCCACTACCACCTACTCGTGGTTTAATTTATGATCGTAACGGCTTGCTGTTAGCAAAGAATATTCCTTCATTCAGTCTTGAACTAATACCCGAGCAAGTAAAAGATATTGATGACACCTTGAGTCGTCTAAATAAACTTATACCCATCAGTGACAGTGACCGAAAACATTTTAGACGTTTAGTTAAACAAAAACGTCGCTTCCAAAGTATTCCTTTACGTTTCCGCTTAACAGAAGAAGAAGTTGCTCGCTTTTCGGTTAACCGACATTTATTTAAAGGTGTCAGTATTCAGGCTCGTTTGATCCGTTACTATCCGTTCGGTGCAGCGGGCGTACATACTATCGGTTATGTGGGGCGTATTGACACACGAGAATTACAACGTATTGATACTGCAAATTACAGCGCAACAACACATATTGGGAAATTAGGTGTTGAACGTTCCTATGAAAAAGCATTACATGGCAAAGTAGGTTATCAACAGGAAGAAGTTAATGCTCAAGATCGCACACTGCGTATTTTAGAGAAGACTCCCCCTGTCGCAGGAAAAAATTTAACACTAAATATCGATATAAAACTACAGGCCTATGTAAGTAAAATATTAGGCGACTATCGTGGCTCTATTGTTGCGATCGATCCCAATAATGGCGAAGTTTTAGTGCTTGTCAGCAACCCTGGTTATGACCCCAATCCATTTGTCACTGGTATTGACACTAAAAGCTATGCAGCCTTACGTGACTCCCCTGACAAACCACTTTTTAATCGCGCCATACTCGGGCAATATCCTCCTGGTTCAACCGTAAAACCTTTTATTGGTCTGGCGGGACTGGATGCCGGTATGGCGAATAACAGTTTATTTTGCCCTGGCTGGTTTCAACTTGAGGGAGATGATCGACGTTACCGTGACTGGAAAAAACGTGGTCATGGTGAAACGAATCTTGATAAAGCCATTGTACAATCTTGTGATGTT
>CAZIWG010000041.1:0-21860 GCA_964542925.1 uncultured Granulosicoccaceae bacterium
CAAAGTAATGAAAATATTGTTAGTGCATTTTTGTATTTAGTAAAACGTAATCGTCGTTACTACGGTGGCATGTTTGTTCACTTTGGTATTCTTGTTATTGCTATCGGCATGATTGGTTCGGGTTTATTTCGTCAGGAACAGGTAGTGTTAATGGCGAAAGGTGATGTCATAGAAATTGGTGGTGAAACCTTACGTTTTGATGGTGTGAAACAGTTCAAGAAAGATAATTATTTTTCCTTACAAGGTCAGTTTGCCCTACTCGGTACCGATGTTGTTTTAAAACCGGAACGTCGTAAATATCCTGTGCAGGAAGCACCGACAACTGAATCTGGGATTGATGCAACTTGGGCGCGTGATGTTTATATTGTCATTGGTGAAATAGTCGATGGTCGGTATTCGGTGCATGCCTATGTTAATCCGTTAGTGCAATGGATTTGGGCGGGCGCTTTTATTATTGTGTTTGGTATTGGTTGGTCTTTGTCACAACGATTACGTGAAAAACGAGCAAGTGCTGCAGTAGCCTCTTCTCATGGTGATGTCGCATGATGAGAAGTGCTTGGTGGGTGATTGTGCCGGTATTAATTATTTTATTTGGTTTGCTCGGTTATGGTTTAACCAGTAACCCAAAGCATATTCCTTCACCGTTAATAGGAAAACCTTTCCCGATTATTCAGGGTAAAGACCTCAATGGTAACGATGTGACCTTGGGTGTTGTGAATGGTAAACCAACTATTGTAAATGTTTGGGCATCTTGGTGCGCAGCATGCCGCATGGAACACAGTGTGTTGTTACGCGGTGCGCGTCGTTACGGCGAACAAATCTCGTTGGTGGCGATTAATTATAAAGATGAACTTGTTGATGCTAAGCGTTGGTTAAGACAGTTAGGTAATCCCTATCTTTGGTCATTTCATGACTTATCCGGTAGAGCCGGTTTAGAGTTGGGTGTATATGGTGTACCAGAAACATTTTTTGTGAATAAACAAGGTATCATTGTTGAAAAAATTTCAGCACCACTTACCGACAAACAGCTTGCGGCTGGTATTGCGCTGATGAGCAAGTAGTGCGGATATAAAATAATGAATATAAATAAAATAATCGTTCTAATATTAGCGTTAGGTTTTTCGGCAACTATTTTTTCTGCGCCAGTGAACGAAGATCCCATTGAGCGAAAAATGTTAGATATTGCCGGTAAGTTGCGTTGCACGGTTTGCCAGAATCAACCAGTGTCTGAATCACATTCAGGTCTTGCCGGAGATATGCGTGATTTGATTACAGAAAAATTAAAACAGGGTCGTAATGAGCCTGAAATCATACAGTTCTTTGTCGATCGTTATGGTGATTATGTTTTATTAGAGCCTCCACAATCGGGTAATGGCGCATTGCTTTGGATTATGCCACCACTTTTTTTGATTTTCGCACTGTTAATTGCCGTCGTTATAATGAAGTCACGCAATGATAAAGATTCAGTGCTTGAAACGCCAACCTTGAGTGATGCTGATAAAGAACGTGTTCGTCGTGCTCGGGAAGAGGAAGACCGCTAAATGTTAGTTTTGGTTATAAGTTCGATAATTTTATTTTCACTGTGTGCCTGGTTTTTAGCGAAACCTTTTCGACAGTCTAACAATGCCTTAGAAATTGCAGCGCAACGACGTCAATATTTATTAGCACGTGATCGTGTATTTCGTCAGTTAGAGCAAGTTGAGTCACAAGCGGCTGAAGGTGTTCTTGAAGAGGATATGGCAAGCATCGAAATACGGCGCTTAGAATCTGAGTTAGCGACTATTTTAAAACATATCGAGGAACTGGATATAACGCCAGAAATTAAAATACAAAATCAATATGGACGTTTGCAGTGGCTATTAGCAATGTCGGTATTCGCGTTAGTGATTCCGTTAACGGTTGTGATTGTTTATGGAACATGGCAAGCCGATACCTTATTAAAATTGGTAGGTGTTAATAATGATGTGATGTCTACAATGGCACAGCCATCAGCAACGACATTTCCACCTGAAGTACTGGAAATGGTAGCTCGACTTGAAAAACGCATGGTAGATTCACCGAATGATGGTGATGGCTGGAAGCGATTGGGGCGTTCTTATACGGTGATGGGGCGTCGTGATGAGGCGGTTATGGCTTATCGTAAAGCGGCAGCCTTGTTACCGAACGATGCTGACATCAGGGCATCATTAGAAGAGCTGCAAGGAAATACTGGCTCTGTATCAAATCAATCGCAACCCGCATTTCCTCCTCAGGTATTGGCAATGGTGACACAGCTTGAGAAGCGATTGTCAGAATCGCCAGATGACGGGGAAGGCTGGAAACGCTTAGGTCGTGCTTACACTGTGATGAAACGTTTTAGCGAGGCGGTTTCTGCTTATACTTCGGCGGCTGAATTATTACCGAACGATCAAGTTATTCAACAGGCACTTCAGCAGTTATCGCAAATCGCGGCGAAAAGTGGTCAGCATAAGCAGACGAATGGAATGGATGAAAAAGGGCAGGCGGTTCACCCACCATTACCGAAGGGCTCGTTGGAAAATATTATTCAATTAGAAAGAATGGTTGCTAAAGAATCTAAAAATGCGGTTGCTTGGGCTAAATTAGGGCAGGCTTATACTGAGATTAACCGACAGCAAGAAGCACTTCGTGCTTTTGCAAAAGCCCACGAATTAGCAAAGGATGATGTACATATATTGTCGATGTATGCCGAAGCGGTGTTTAATGCGAACCCACGTGATCCAAATGGTCTAGCATTAAGCCTTTATACTCAGTTGAATAAATTATCACCACGACATCCTGATGGGCTGTGGTTTCTGGGTTTAGCGGCATACAGTGAAGGGAATTTAAGCAGAACAATTGACCTTTGGCGTCAACTATTAACGGTTTTGCCGCGTGATGGTGAAGGCTATGCAAGCGTTAGTCAGGCACTTGCAAAGGTAGAGATACTTTTAAATAAAGATAAATAGATTCATAATAGGGACATATTGTCTTTCTAAATAAAGGCATCCCCCTTTCATAGGGTAAAACAACAATAAGGGATTCTGGCATGAAAGCATTTTTCGCTCACGGTTTATTGTTGGTTGGACTGTTGTTCAGCCTATCAAACGTGTCTGCCGATGATACGACGTTACCGCAGTACTCGAAGGATAAGCATCTTGGTGTGGGGAGTTGTTCTAACAGCACTTGTCACGGTTCGATTCAGGCTTGGAAAAAATCTAATATTCTACAAAATGAATATATTACTTGGACCAAAGAAGATAATCATTCTCGTAAGGCTTATTCTGTTCTGACGAATAAATTATCGAAACGTATTGCACGTAATTTGGGTTTAAAAGAACCGGCGCATAAATCAAAAATTTGTTTAGATTGCCATACCGATAATATTCCCGTTGATATGCGGGGCGAACGTTTTGATATTGCGGATGGTGTGGGGTGTGAAGCCTGTCATGGTGGCGCTGAACGTTGGATTGAATCACATACGTCAAGTGATACCACACATGAAGAGAATTTAAAGAATGGTTTGTACCCAACCGAAGATCCAGTTGCTCGAGCAACGCTTTGTTATTCCTGTCACTTTGGTGATAAGAACAAACTAGTCACGCACCGTATTATGGGTGCAGGGCATCCACGTATTCGTTTTGAGTTAGATACCTTTTCAGCGACACAGCCTGCACATTACGTGATTGACAAAGATTATCGTAAACGTAAACCAGTTTTCTCTGGTGTACAAATTTGGGCAATTGGTCAGGCGATTGGCATGCGTTCAAATCTGGATTTGTTAATGGATCCTAAACGCGGTCGTGACGGTATTTTCCCTGAGTTAGTCTTGTTTGATTGCCATGCCTGTCATAAAACTATGGACAAGGCAAGCTGGCGACCACGTGCGGGAACAGGATTGCCACCTGGGGTCGTACGTTTTAATGATGCCAACTTTATTATGCTGAGGCATATTTTGAAAGTGGTTGATGCAGGCTTAGCCAAAAAACTACGTTCTCAAACACGTGCATTACATCGTTCTGTGATTAATGGTAACGCAGCGGTTAAACGTGCAGCTATTGCTGTACATGCGACAACTGAAAAAGCGATTAAGGAAATTGCTAATCACAATTTCTCGGATACCGACATTGTCGCAATATTGAAAAGTATTGTTGCTGAAGGTTTAAAAGGTGAGTTGCGTGATTATGCTTCCGCCGAGCAAACTATGATGGCTGCTAATAATGTTGTAGTGGTATTAGATAATGCTAAGGCGATTAATGAATCTCAGCTTAATACTTTGAATAAGGCACTCGATAAAATGTTTGAAGTGACTAAGAATGATAAGGTTTATCGTCCGGGTAAGTTTACTGCGTCACTTAAATCTTTAAAGAGTGCGATACCTAATATTTAAAAATAAGTTATTGTCATGGCGAACGAAGTGAAGCAAGCATAGAACCTAAACAGTTCATCATGCATACCTCAACCATTTTCAATGGTTCGAGGCATCTTTTTGAGTTAGTTGTTAACGGTAAGAGATTACGATGCCACTTCACCCCAAGAGCACTTTGTCACTTCGTTCGGGCACGTTCCTCGCAATGACGGGTTTTACCCCGTGCTTCCCACTCTAACCTCAATGAAACTTCGCTAGTAAACCCAATGTCATTTCTTTAACTGGTACAGGTATGGTCACTTCATAGCCACTACCTAGTGCCGCTTCAAGTGGTTTGCCTTTTTTGTCATGGATGCTTTCAAGCGTAAAGGTCTGGTTACCTTCTGGAATAATTAACTCCAGTTTGTCACCCACTGAGAATTTATTTTTTGCATCAACAGTTGCAAGTTGTGTAGCGGGATCAAAGTCGATAACTTCAGCAACAAATCGTTGCGTAAAACTGGTTGATGCATTTTGCATATAGTTTTGATGATCTTTAGTGTGATGGCGTTGATAAAAACCATCGGTGTAACCACGGTTTGCTAATGATTCAAGTCCACATAACAAATCTTCATTGAAAGGTCGACCGGCTTCAGCATCTTCAATCGCTTGTTTATATATTTGTGCCGTGCGTGCCACGTAATAGTGAGACTTTGTGCGCCCTTCAATTTTGAGTGAGTCAACACCAATATCAACCAGTTTTTGTACATGCTCAACAGCGCGTAGATCTTTTGAATTCATGATATAGGTGCCAAGTTCATCCTCCATGATAGGCATCATGTCACCGCGACGCTGGCCTTCTTCAATTAAATAAACCTGATCAGCTTTGGGATGACGTTGCATACCCCCCATTTGCGAAATCATATTTGTGTCTTGGCTTGTGCTAGATGCATCAGGTTTATGTATATTATCTAGTAAATGAATATCACCGGTTGCATCTTCTTCTGCGGGAGATAGAAAATATTCCCAACGGCAAGAATTAGTACAAGACCCTTGATTTGGATCACGGTGATTAAAGTAACCTGATAATAAGCAACGACCAGAGTAAGCAATACAAAGCGCACCATGTACAAATACTTCGAGTTCCATATCGGGGCAGCGTTGACGAATGTCATCAATTTCATCAAGCGATAATTCGCGAGAGAGTATTACGCGTTCAATTCCTAATGCTTTCCAGAATTTTACGGAGGCATAATTCATGGTGTTGGCTTGTACAGAGAGGTGAATAGGAATTTCAGGCCAGCGTTCACGTACCATCATAATGAGCCCAGGATCAGCCATGATTAATGCATCGGGCTTCATAGCAATAATGGGTTCGATGTCACCCATGTAAGTATCAACCTTACTATTGTGAGGCAATAGGTTACTGGCAACGAACAGTTTTTTTCCGAGATGATGCGCTTCATTAATACCCTGTTCGAGTTTTTCCATCGAAAACTCATTATTGCGTACGCGTAGGCTGTAACGAGGTTGACCCGCGTAAACAGCATCAGCGCCATAGGCGAAGGCATAGCGCATACTATGTAGTGTGCCAGCAGGGGATAACAATTCAGTTTTAGTAGCCATATAAAGTGTCAGGGTGTTGAGGTTATTCTATGGTGGCAATTATAGAGCAAACACTGGCATGCAAACAGTGTTTTAGAGTTGTGGTTGAAGATGATTCTCTAATAAGTAGTTGTGTGGTTCATTGGTGATGGGGCAGGTGAAGCCTAATGATATGGCGGTTAATTGTAGATCAGTGCTGAAAACAGTTTGTTTGCCGTAGAGGCGATCCCCTAAAATAGGAAAACCTGCTTCTGATAAATGTTTTCGAATTTGATGTTTTCGACCAGTTTCAATATCGACTCTGACTAGAGAGCAGTCTCTCTTTTCTGAATAATCGATTAATTTCACATGACTAACGGCATATTTATCATCAATGGGACTATTGATGGTTAATATTTCAGGTGATGAGGGGAAATGACCTCGTACGATTGCGTGGTAGGTTTTATTAATAGCACGTTGTTGGAATAATTGACTGAGTGCTGTGGCTATTTTTTTTGTATGAGCAATTAAAATTAATCCAGTCGCAGCACGATCAAGACGATGCACAATAAAAGCAGGTCGTTCAGGTTTTAAATGTTGGGCTGCCCAGCGGCTAATCGTGCAATGATCACTCCACTTGCTGCCCTGTGAAAGCATGCCACAAGGTTTATACCAAACACTGTAGTCGCCTTCGTCTGAAATCAATATTGCTTCGGCAGGTTGAGTGGCGAGTATCTCGGCGTTGTAATAAAGGTGCAGGGTGTCACCGATCTTGAGTTGCCGGCTAGCGCGACGTAAGCGCTGAGTGTGCTTGCCGCTTGTGAGCCAAACAGCGCCTTTCTGCATTGCCTGTTTTATAGTTTGTTTCGATAAATGCGTGTCTTGGCTAAGCCAATCTGCCGCAGTTAATGCCGCTTCAGTTATCTCAATATGTTTTTCAATTTCATTATTAGCCAGCATTGTAATTATTTATGCCATTAAAAATGAATAGGAGAAACCAATAATAGCGCAAGCAGCAATAACCTGAACAATACCTAGTTTGAACTTAAATAATGCAATAAACGCGAGCGCACCGATTACGGCAGACACCCAATCAAAATTAGCCCCGGTGCCATTAGGCCAAAGCACATGAATGGCAAAGAAGACGGCTAAGTTTAGAATCACACCGACAACCGCAGCCGTGATACCAGTGAGTGGTGCAGTGAATTTTAAATCACCACGGGTTGCCTCAACAGCAGGCCCGCCAACGAGAATAAATAGAAAAGAAGGTAGAAAAGTAAACAGTGCAGCAATACTTGCACCTGCCACGCCTGCAAGAAAAAGTCCTTCAGGACCAAATACTTCTTTAGTCCAGCCACCAACAAAACCAACAAACGATACCACCATAATAAGTGGCCCAGGTGTTGTTTCACCTAAGGCTAAGCCATCAATCATTTGTGTACCGGTTAACCAAGTGTAGTGTTCAACACCGCCTTGATAAACATAAGGTAGAACGGCATAGGCACCACCAAATGTTACTAATGCGGCTTTGGTAAAGAACCAGCCCATTTGCGTTAGTGTACCTTCCCAACCATAAGAGTTTAATAGAGCGGCCATCACCACAGTCCAAATAATAAGACCAATAAGCGTGTATCGAACTAATTTTCCCCATTTGAATTTTGCGTGCTTAGGTACAGGGGTGTCATCATCAATCAGTGCCGGGCCGTAACTATTATCGCCATCACCATGATGACCACCGGCTTTGAATTCATTAGGCACTATACGTGAACCAAGGTAACCGACGATGCCGGCAATCAATACAATGTAAGGGAAAGGCACATCAAAAGCATAGATAGCAATGAAAGCAAGCAACGCCATGAGCCTTAGTGAATTGGTTTTCAATGCCCGTGAGCCGATTCGGTAAGCGGCAAATACGACAATGGCGGTGATGGCAGGTTTGATACCATATAAAATGCCTGCTATAGCAGGTATGTCGCCGTAGCTAAGGTAGATCCAAGTGAGTGCGATGAGAATAAACAGCGATGGAATAACAAATAATACACCTGCGATAATGCCACCCCATACACCGTGCATTAACCAACCGATGTAGGTAGCGAGTTGCTGTGCCTCTGGACCAGGTAACACCATGGTGTAATTCAGTGCGTGTAAAAAACGATGTTCAGAAATCCAACGACGTTTTTCGACTAACTCTTGATGCATCATACTAATTTGGCCCGCAGGACCACCAAAGCTAATAAAGCCTAATTTTAGCCAGTAGGCAAAGGCTTCAAAGAGAGTGACGTTCTTAGGTCTTTCGGTGGGCGTGGCCATTGGGCAATTCCAGTTGTTGTTATTTTATTTTTAAGACCTAGATTATATGTTTTAGTTGCCGGGTGTGATACCTGGATAGCGTGATTAAAGCAATTATTGCACCGAGTAGGGCGAGACCCATATCAGATTGGGTATCCCAAACATAACCCTGTGTGCCTAAGAAGGCTTCTGCACCTTCCTCGGAAGTCAGTGCCACCCACCATTCAATGAGTTCATAGAATGCACTAAAGGCTAAAGCAAAACAGATAATAAAGAAGTTTTGCCACTTCACACCATTGATCACGTTCTTGCGTAGGATAATTTCTCGTGTAATGAGCGCGGGGACAAAACCTTGTGCAAAATGGCCTACTTTATCGTAGTTATTACGAGACGAGCCCATTAGTTCTTGTAGAGTGTCAAATAGGGGCACTTCGGCATAAGTGTAATGCCCACCAACCATTAAAATAATGGAGTGAATTAGAATTAAACTATAGACGAGTGGTGTTAATCTAAAGCTATTATAGGTTGCAATGATAACAATAAGACCGATGATGGCAGGTAGAACTTCAAGGAACCAGGTGAATTGATCTTTAGGGTTAATGCCAGACCAAATTAAAGCGACCAAAAAGATTGCTAGCCATAGATATTTGATTTTTATTCTCCCGGCAAATATTTTTTATTATTATGAAAATAGCATTGTTGATTACAAACTTTATTCTCTCGTTTCTATATTATATTCAAGATTTAATCGACCATCCTCTTCTAGTACACCAATAGATCTTCCATCTGCGCTAGATACGAATATCACATGCTCCTGAAAGAGAGGATGACGTATATATTTTATTGTCCAGCCGAAACTTTCTATTTTATGTAGCTCTGCTAACTGTGCAGTATTTAAATATTCGCTAATATCATCAGGTATCGGTTTGTTACAGGTTCTTTTCTCGTCATTCATATTTCCGCCCCCACGAAAAGAATTGTTTTTATAATTTAAGAAAAAATATCATCGCCAGAAGAAATACCACTGCCACCTAGTTTAATAGAGAGTTTTACATTGCCTGGTAGATCAGCATTCGCCATCGCTTGCTCAAGGGTTATTTTACCTTCGTTATGTAAACGAATCAGATCATCTTCAAAAGAAACTAATTCACTATTAATTTTCTTGCCTAAAATTTCTTTAATGGTATTAATTTCACCATCGCGAATAGTTTTACGAATATTAGCGGTATTAATAAGTATTTCGAGTGTTGGTACTAACTTTCCATCAACACCTATAACCAGTCGTTGAGCGATGACTGCACGTAGTGACAAGGACAGATCCATGTAGAGTTGTTCACGCGCTGACTCAGGGAAAAAATTTACAACGCGTTGCATAGCTTGTTCTGTATTCGTTGCATGCAAGGTTGTGAGACATAAGTGACCCGTATCAGCATAAGAAATAGCATGTTTCATTGTTTCCTGATCACGAACTTCACCAATTAAAATAGCATCGGGTGCTTCACGTACCGCGTGACGAAGTGCCTCGCCATAGGATTTTGTATCAAGTCCAATTTCGCGCTGGTTAACAATCGATTTTTGATGATGGTAAATAAATTCAATTGGATCTTCGAGGGTTAATATATGTCCGGTGGCATTATGATTGCGGTAATCTAACATGGAAGCCAATGTTGTCGATTTACCAGAACCGGTAGAACCGGCAACAATGATGAGGCCACGCTTTTCCATCACTAACTGACTGAGGACACGCGGTAGTCCAAGTTCTTCAAGACTCGGCACTTTCCATTTAATGTAACGGATGACCATGGAGACTTCGCCGCGTTGCTTGAATAAATTTATTCGAAATCGACCAACATCATTGACAGAGTACGCCATATCCAATTCAAACTCTTCTTCAAATCGTTGGATTTGTTGTTCGGATAGAATCGCGTAAGCCAGTTTCTTTACCTGACCGGGTGGAAAGGGCGTTGCACCGATAGCGGAGGTAACACCTTCGACTTTTAAATTAACCGGTGCACCTGTTGTAAAAAAAATGTCAGAGGCTTGTTTCTGCACCATGATTTCAAGATAGGTATTTATATCCATGTGTGTAGGGCTCTAAGAGTAATAATGACTAATATTAGTAGAGATTTATCTTTTGTACCATCATTTACGCGCTAAGTAGACGGTATTTGATGATTTGCCGCCGGTATATGGGTTGGCGAAATCAATAATATGTGATTCGGTGGAGCTGAAGACAGATTCTAGTAGCTCAATAAATCTTTGATCAGGTGGATCATCAGACCACATACCAAATATACCATCTGTGTAGAGTTTGTTTGCCATGCTTTGTAGTGCTTCTGGCGTGTAAAATTGGCCGTTCTCGGGGTTAAGCCAATGATCAGGTGTGTGATCAATATCGAGTAGTATTGCATGGACTAACTTAGATGTATCTTCGGGGTAGAAGCCAGCCTCATTAGATGATGCGATGGCAAAGAAGTCACCTTGAATTAATTTACACCGAGGATCTAAATTTAGTTTTTCTCCAAGCGGAACTATGCCACGTTGATGCCAGTCTATGACCGGTTGCATGACATCAATAACTATCAAGGACCCTACAGAAGGGTTTTCTAATGCGGCGACGGCAGTGTAGCCAAGACCGAGACCACCAACAACAATATCCCAGTTTTCACCTTCAAGTGCAGCAAGACCAATATTTGAAAGCTGTATCTCTGCCTCAGGAAATAGGCTCGACATTAAGAATTCATCACCGAGTTTTACTTCGTAAATAATCTTACCGTCTAGTCGAGGTTCAGCACGTCGCCGTAGGCTAATTTCACCAAGCGGTGTTTTTTGATAGTCGAGTTCTTCAAAATCTAAAAGCATTGAGTATGGGCTCCTAAATCTTATTTTGTTGTCATCACAAAAACGCCGTTCCAATCATCAGGTGGGCTCTTTTTTAAAGCAAGACAACGGTCGATATATTTCTGAGAAAGTTTGTCATTCGGATTGGCATGTAAAGCGTCATTAAATGATTTTATTGCACGATCCCAGTTTGCTTTTCGGTAATATTCACGACCTTCACTGAAATGACCAACGACATCCATTAGGTTGGGGAAAGTTTCTGATGTATGGTAGTCCAGTACTTCGAAAACACGTACTGGTTTCGTCTTACCTTTAACGATAACATCATCGATATCGCGGATGCGGTAGGTTCCACGTAATTTCTCTTGTGTATTACCGCTAATGAGAATGCGCGCTGAATATTCTTTACATGCAGATTCGAGACGCGCAGCAAGATTGACACCATCACCAATCATGGTGAGATCTTTGAATTTAGGTGAGCCGATTTCACCACAAACGACATCGTCTGTATTTAAGCCAAGCCCCATGTCGACTGGCTTAAGTCCACTTTTAGCTCGCTCTTCATTCCAGTCCCAGACTGAACGAATCATTTCTATACCTGCACGTAATGCGCGGTCTTCATCATCATCATGAGGAATAGGCGTGCCGAACGCGGCCATGATGGCATCACCAATAAATTTATCGATCATGCCTTCTTCTTTGTTTATACAATCATACATGCGGGTAAAGTATTCATTTAAGAATGATACGGTTCCCTTGGCACCTAATTCTTCAGTGAGCGTGGTGAATCCACGAATGTCTGAGAATAATACAGTGGGGCGTGCAACATGTCCTTGCGACATGGCTTCCTGATCTTCCATCAATTGATCGGCTAATCTTGGGTCGATGTACCGAGACATGGTGGCTTTCATGCGTTTTTCAGCACTGACATCTTCAACCATGATCATGCTGCCAAGTTTTTCTCCGTCACTACTATTAAGTGGGAGCAGGGTAATATTGACGGATAAGGTTTTATCACCAAATATTAATTCTGCATCCATGATAAGGTCAGAGACTTGTGATTCAACAAGCTTCTGAACGCGTTTCGTTAACCATTCATTTTCAGTAGTAAGAAATTCCTCAATTGATTTTTCGCATAAAGCGCTCATTTCTACATTAAAGATTTTCAACACGGCACTGTTACAAGTGACAACCATGCTTTTTTCGTCCAGCGTAATGACTCCGTTAGACATACTATCTAACATACTTTCACTGTAGTTTTTCATGTTTTGAACATCATTGAACAGTTTGGCATTTTCAAGTGCGATAGAAACTTGTGCAGTAAAGGCTTTAAGGCGTGCCTCGTCTTCGCAACTAAATGCGCCACCACGTTTGTTGAGCATTTGAGTAACGCCAATGACTTTGCCATTCTTATTAACTAATGGCACACATAAAATTGAACGAGTGAAGAAACCGGTTTGTTTATCAAAAGAAGGGTTGAAACGTAAGTCTGCATAGGCATGCGGCATGTTAATGCTTTCACCAGACGCGAATACTGCTCCTGCAATCCCTAGATGGTTTGGGAAACGAATTTCAGTCGCACCGATACCTTCACCTATTTGCGAGAATAGTTCGTTAGTCTTTTCATCATTAACAAAGAGGGTGGAGCGTTCAGCATTGAGCATTCTCGTAGCTTCGCTCATTACTTTTTGTAGTAATTTACCAAGATCAATTTCTGATGTAATGTCAGCTACGATATCTAGAAATTCCAACTCTTGATCTCGTGACTTTTGCATTCTTTCAGATGTTTGTCTGTTTTTAAGTACGGCGGCAGCTTGTAGAGACATCGACTCAATTAGTTCAATATCATCATCAGTGAAACTGCCATCACATTTATTCAGCGCCTGACAAACGCCAATAATTTCATTGTTAACTGTCTTAATGGGTACACAAATAATACTTTTTGTTTCATAACCTGTTTGTTGATCCGTTTCTTGGTTAAAACGGTCGTCGGCATAGGCATCATGGATGATAATATTCTCACCCGTTGTAAACACATGGCCTGCAATACCTTTGTTATTAATAATGCGAATTGTGTGCTGTCTGCTGCCTAAGGCGACGCGGGAATAGAGTTCACCTGTTTCCTTATCGTTAAGGAAGATAGTACCCCGATCAGCATTTAATTCTTTTGTAGTTAACTGCATAAGTGTTTCAAGTACACCATCTAAGGTGTCATGTTTTGCCATGCTTCTACTAACATTAACTAATAGTTCGGCTTGACGCAGACGTTTACGTTCATCCTTGTTGAGAGGACGGGTATCTTCAGTAGTGCTTTTTACTTTTTTCTTTGTCATAGTAAACCAATCTTTGTTTGTTATTACTTGTTTTCGATTTTGTCACGTAGTTCTTGAATCGTATTTTGAAGCTGAGTGCGTTCACTATTAAAACGAGCTGTTTCCTCAGCCAGTTTTTCATTGCTTGACATACGAAGGTGTTCTAATTCCTCACGTATTGAAGCTATGGTTCTTTCTAGTTGTTGTATAATAGCGCTGTCATCAGCAACTATTTCTTGTTTGTCACGACTATGTTCTATGGACATAGCCTCCATTTCATCACGGAGTGAAGCAACGGTTTTTTTAAGCTGTGCAATCTCACTCTGTCCATCGGACACCGCATCTTGAACTTTGCGTGTTGTTTCGTTATTGATGAATTCTATTTCTTCACGAATAGCGGCAATCGTCGCAACCAATTGTGCATTTTCGCTATTAGCGTCCGCGACCGCATCGCGTACACGTGTATCAGCATTATGGTTAATTTCTTCAAGTTCTTCGCGCATCGCGCTAACGCTGTCTTTGAGGTGATTATTATCACGTTGGCATTCGCGTAGCTGTTCTTCTAATGTATTCATTGCATTACTCTTAAATTAACGTCGCCACTCATCAATCAGTGAGGCAATTAATGCCGTCCAACCTGTTTGATGTGAAGCACCTAAACCCGTGCCCTTATCACCGTGGAAGTATTCATAAAATAGAATATGATCTTTCCAGAGAGGGTCGGTTTGGAATCTTTCGACATCACCAAAAACAGGGCGACGACCTTGTTTGTCTTTAGTGAAAATATTTATCATACCGTTAGCAAGACGTTCTGCCATGTCGCCCGCGGTGACTTCTTTTCCATTATCCATTTTTATTTTCAGTAAATCGCCGTATGCAGTGTCTAGTTTCCGTAGCGACTCGATCATTAAAAAACTGGTTGGAAACCAAATAGGTCCACGCCAATTTGAGTTGCCACCTTTGAGTTTGCAAACAGCTTCACCCGGTTCATAGCCTACCGTGTTGTCACCTAAGACGAAGGGGTGTTCTTCATGATGTTTAGATAAACTACGCAGACCAAAGTCTGACATAAATTCATTTTCGTCCCACATGCGTTCAAGAATGCGTTTTAGTTGTTCCTCATTAACGATAGTGAGAATGTGCGTGTCTGTCTTCTTGGTTTTAATGCGATTACAAACATGCTGCACCACATCTTGACGATTTTTAACAAACCAATCAAAGCTGGAAGTAAATTCATTAAACGCATTGATCTTTTTACGTTCAAGTCGTTCAACTGCAAACAAAGGAATTAGCCCAACTAACGAACGCACACGGAGTTTATGAAAACTTTCGTCTGGGTAGCGTAGCACATCATAGAAGAAACCATCTTCTTCATCCCACAAATTATAATTACGACTACCCATTTGTTTCATGGCTGCACCAACATAAATGTAATGCTGGAAGTACTTGGTAGCAAGACCTTCATAAACAGGGTTATCTTTAGCTAGCTCTAGAGCAATCCGCATCAAATTTAGGCAAAACATGCCCATCCAACCGGTAGCATCGGATTGTTCAAGCGTGGCGCCACCGGGGAGTTCTTCAGAACGGTCAAACACGGTAATATTGTCTAAGCCTAGAAAGCCACCTTCAAAAACATTATTGCCTTCCGCGTCAACTTTATTAATCCACCAAGCAAAGTTAATTAGTAATTTATGAAAACATTTTTGTAAAAATTCACGATCCGGTTTGCCGTTACGAATTTTATCCATATTGTAAACACGCCAAACAGCCCAAGCATGTACGGGGGGGTTGAGATCAGAAAATTCCCATTCGTAAGCGGGGATTTGTCCATTAGGGTGCTGGAATTGTTCAAACAACATTAACCAAAGTTGATCTTTGGCAAATTCCGGATCAATCAGCGTAATGGGGACAGTATGAAAAGCCAGATCCCATGCAGCAAACCACGGGTATTCCCATTTGTCTGGCATAGAAAGAATTCGCATGGAATTTAAGTGCCGCCAATGACTGTTACGAATTGTCTTACGTGATTTGGGCGGAGGCATGTTGCTATTGTCACCTTCGAGCCAGCGTTGCACATCAAAAATATAGTTTTGTTTAGTCCACATTAAACCCGCGAAAGCTTGGCGTTGAATATTTTTTTCATCGTCACTGGCTTTCGGTGGGTGTACTTCCTCGTAAAATTCATTGGCATCGTTTAAGCGTGCTTCAACAATGGCATCGACTTCATCGAGTGGGTTCTTTATTGCACTATCGGTGAGGCGTAATTTCAGAATGGTACTGCCACCGGCCTTTACATTACGGGTAAAATGAATAGCGGCTTTAGTACCAGTATTTTTGGTGTTAATAGATTTTTCGCCATTAACAATATGTCGATGAAACGCATCTTTAACAAACTTAGCACCCTCATCGTCACCATACAGTAGGCGTGTATTGGTTTCGTTGTCCGTAAACATAATAACGCCATCATCGTCGGCGTAGAGATAACGTTTATCAAGTTTGTATTCAAAGGGTAAATTCTTTAGTCCACAAGAGGTACTGTCATCGGCTTCGATGTGAACGTGTTTGGTAGATTTACGACCTTTTTGTATTGTTGGAGCACTAAGAGGTTCGTTACCCCAAGCCCAGATATTTCGAAACCATAAGTGGGGAATGAGATGAATCTCCGCATCTTCAGGACCACGGTTATGCACGGTAATACGTATCGCGATATCTTCTTCAGATTCTTTGGCATACTCCATATATACATCGAAGTAGCGGTCGTCATCAAACACACCAGTGTCGAGCAGTTCGTATTCTTCACCCTGACCACTGCGTGATTTATTCACGTCGATAAGTTCTTGGTAAGGGTATTCTGCTTGCGGGTACTTGTAGAGAAACTTCATGTAGCTATGCGTGGGAGTACTGTCTAAATAATAATAGTACTCTTTCACATCTTCGCCGTGGTTACCTTCATGCGGCGTTAAACCAAACAGGCGTTCTTTTAAAATGGGATCCTTGCCGTTCCATAAGGCGAGAGAAAAATTCAGAAGTTGATAACGGTCGCTAATTGCACCAATGCCATCTTCACCCCAACGATAGGTTTTACTCCGCGACATATCATGGCTTAAGTAACCCCAGGCATCACCATCGGCGCTGTAATCTTCACGCACGGTTCCCCATGAACGCTCACTCAGGTAGGGCCCCCAGCGTTGCCAGTTAGCTTGTTCGTTTTTAATGGCCTCTAAGCGCTTTTTTTCCTGACTCATGTTTGCAACTACCTTGTTGGGGCATTTTTGTTATTTGGGTTGCCTCAAAATCCTCAGAGGCATGCCATGGTATTACCTTAGATAACTTAGCTTAGCTGTTGAAATGCGATTTGTCAGGTCAGCAATTGCCAGTTTATGTCCTCTCCGGCACGAAGGGGAATGACTTTCTGATTACCGAGGGGATAGTGGTCAGGAACTGTCCATTCTTGTTGTTCGAGCGTGATGGTTGTGGTGTTGCGAGGTAGACCATAAAAATCTGGTCCATGGAAACTGGCAAAAGCCTCAAGTTTTTCGAGGGCATTGGCGGCAGCAAAGGCTTCCGCATAGAGTTCAATGGCAGCGTGGGCAGTGTACATACCGGCACAACCACAGGCTGATTCTTTAGCGCCTTGCGGATGCGGCGCACTGTCGGTGCCAAGGAAGAATTTTGGGTTACCGCTGGTCGCAGCAAACATTAATGCTTCGCGGTGTGTTTCGCGTTTGAGAATCGGCAGGCAATAATGGTGCGGGCGCATGCCGCCAACAAACATGGCATTGCGATTCATCAGCAAGTGATGAGCTGTGATGGTCGCTGCAACATTGGCGGGGGTGTTGAGGATGAAATCGACCGCATCGCGGGTCGTAATATGTTCCAGTACTACCTTGAGTCTGGGAAACTGCCCCAGCAACGGCATCAACTGGTCGTGGATAAAGACCTTCTCGCGGTCAAATACGTCAATGCTTGGGTCGGTGACTTCTCCATGTATAAGGAGTGGCAGACCGGTTTCCTGCATCACACGTATGGCATCAGCTGGTTTACGGATATCTGTCACGCCTGAATCTGCATTGGTGGTGGCACCAGAAGGGTAGAGCTTCACCGCGTAAATATGCTCACAATCAGCGGCGTTGTGAATTTCTTCTGCCGAGGTGTTATCGGTTAAATACAGTGTCATCAACGGTGTGAAGCCCGAATCAGCCGGTAATGCCGCTAAAATCTCTTCACGGTAAGCCAATGCCGCATCCACGGTGGTAATTGGCGATTTGAGGTTCGGCATAATGATCGCACGACCAAACTGACGTGCGGTATGGCCAATCACGCTCGCCATGGCTTCGCCATCGCGTACGTGTAAGTGCCAGTCGTCAGGTTGTGTCAGAGTTAATGTTTGCATCGTGCTTGCTTGTGTTGTTGTGAAACGATTATGCCACGATGCGACTATGGTTCGCTATCAGTATTCCAGAATCTCGTTATATATCCGCAGATGGATCTTCTTCAAATGCTTCGGTGTGGTAGCGCTGTACTTTAATATTGCCTGACCAGTAGTCACCGGGCAGGCCCGCTTTGTTTTTTAGATGAAACAGGAATTGCTCTGGCTGTGGTAGCGATTTCCATACGCTTGGCAAAAAGGTACCTCGATGTGTGCCTTCGCTGAGTATTAAGCCATCTTCGCCCGGTTGCAGTTGTTCGAGCAGGTCTTGCTCAGAGTTAAACTGAATAGGTTCCGGGGGAGTCAGTATTTCAATATGGATGTGTAGTTGCTGTAATTCGTTAGTCTGTAGTGGTGGAAAGCGAGGATCATGGAAAGCCGCGTTAAAGGCATTATTGACGACATTTTCAACCAGTGCCTGATTTGCTTTAAGGTTACCGATGCAACCGCGAAGTTGCCCGTGTTTATGTAAGGTTACAAAGCAGGCGCGTGTTTGTTGTAGAGCACTGGAGTAGTTGTTTTTTTTGACAGCCAGTGCCTGGCTATGTGTCAGCCCAGACTGAATTGATTCTCGGGCGAGGTGGAGAAGGGTTTGCCTGTCAGTCGTGGATAACATGACTAGCGGGTTACACTCCATGCCCCATAGCCCACTACTTTATTGCGATCACCGGCGGTGTCGCCTGAGTTACACAGATCCAGTGTGTGCATTTTTAGGCCGCGTTGTCGTGCGACGGCGAGTAAACCTTTTATTGGATTACGACCACAGGCATCGTCAACATCAATAGCATCAGCTTGCAGATTCTCTATCGCTTTGCAGGTATGTTGATCCATTGTCTGTGCTGAGTGGTAATCGTGGTAGTGACTCAGATCTGAGCTAATGACGATTAGAGTTGATTCGTCTTGCCAGGCCATGTCGATGACTTCTGCGACTTCACTGGTCGTTGCATCACCTACTACAATCGGTACTAATTCAAATTCATCGAGCACTTCCTGTAAGAAGGGCAACTGAACCTCAAGGCTGTGTTCCTGTGCATGGGCTGCATCGAAGACCTGTACCTGTGGTAGCTGGTTTAACTGCGCGGTGGCGCGAACATCAAGCCGGATATTCCCCAGTGGCGTGGTAAAGACCGATGCACTGGAGGTGGCGAGGCCACGAAAAGCGACTCGGTGAGAGGGGCCAAATAAGATCACGCGCTGGATTTTGTTGCGCAGCGGAAGTAGGTTGATATAGGCACTGGCCGCGGTCGGCCCAGAATAGATATAACCGGCATGAGGAACAATAAGCGCCAGCGGTGGCTCGCCAGCAGCAGAGGCAGAGGCAAGCAAATCACTGACTTGCTGATGCAGTTCATCCGGGTTGGCAGGATAAAACAACCCTGCAACAGCGGCAGGCCGGATTGTTTCAGAATGCTCAATCATCGCACTGACACCTTTATTGCTGGCAAGGCTTGAAGTCGCTCTTGAGGATGCCTATCTAAGGAGTATGGCACACGATACTCACCCTACAACTGTTGAAACAAAATACTGGCATCTGCTTGACGATGGGCGGGTACAGTGTGATTTGTGCCCACGTTTTTGCAAACTGCATGAAGGACAGCGTGGCCTGTGTTTCATTCGCGCTAACCAGCACAACAGAATTGTCATGACCAGTTATGGTCTTTCAAGTGGTTACTGTATTGACCCCATTGAAAAGAAGCCGTTGAATCATTTTCTGCCGGGAACTCCGGTGTTGTCATTTGGTACGGCGGGTTGCAATCTGGCCTGTAAGTTTTGTCAGAACTGGGACATTAGCAAGTCACGCGAGATCCAGACCCTAGCTGATTCTGCCTCACCCGAGTTAATTGCTCGTGCGGCTAAAGAGTTGGGTTGTCGTAGTGTTGCCTACACCTACAACGATCCGGTTATTTTCCATGAATATGCCATTGACGTGGCGAAGGCCTGTCATGAACTTGGCGTAAAATCGGTTTCTGTAAGTGCCGGGTATGTTTGTCCGCAACCACGCGCTGAGTTTTATCAGCACATGGATGCGGCGAATATTGATCTAAAAGCGTTCGATGAAGTGTTTTATCACAAACTGACCGGTGCCCATCTCAAGCCGGTGCTGGAAACATTGCAATACTTGTATCACGACACCGATGTTTGGCTGGAAACCACAACGCTGTTAATTCCCGGTAAAAATGACAGTGATAAAGAGCTGGAAGAAATGACCCAGTGGGTAGTAGAAAATCTTGGGCCGGATATGCCAATGCATTTTTCTGCTTTTCATCCGGATTACAAGATGAAGGATATTGCACCAACACCGAAGGATACGTTAATCAAGGCACGTGAAATCGCCATGAAAAACGGGGTGCGATATGCCTACACGGGTAATGTGCATAATCAGGCAGGGGACAGTACATATTGTCACCATTGTGGAACAAAATTGATCGGTCGTGACTGGTATCAGCTTAGTGAGTGGAATCTTGATGCCCAGGGGCATTGCGTAAGCTGTGGCACGGCCTGCGCCGGGGTGTTTGAGCCAAAGCCGGGCCAATGGGGGCCTCGTCGGCAACCAGTTCATCTGGCGGATTTTGTTATTTGAGATAGTTATCGAATACTTTCGTTGCTACTAAACACTTGGAAAAATTCTGGTTTGTCCTTATTGTTGGTGGATAGCTGTGAGAACAGGACACCGCCATGAGTATTTTGCTCATCATAGTCGGCTAGCCCACCAGAGTGCATATTAGAATTAATTTTGAATATTTTACTTACGATTAACGTACCTTTTTTATCGCGTTTTAATTTGGCTTTACTAATATCACTGAACTCTATTGCATAGGCACCATCGTGAGAGCGGTTTTTAACGAACAGACCTTTTTTACCGGCAGGGCTAGCAAGTAGATACAGGTGTTTACCTTCTTTAACCAAACTGGAACCGGTAAAGATAAGGTAACCAAATTCTCCAGCATCATCGGAATCAGTCAGGGTACCCACGTATTTCCATGATTCCCCATGATTCTTAGATGAAAACAGAACGATTTTACGTTCGTTCCATTTGCCAATACCGGTAGGAGTTGTGCTGGCATCTACGCTAAGGTAGATCTCACCATCGACTGCAATAGTGCCTATTTCATTATAGAAAAGATTTTTTCTCAGACCTGGATTAAGCATGTTTGGATTAATCTTGGATTTATTTTTCTTAGAACCAAAAAGGCGGATGGGTTTTGACCATGGGCCTGCTGGTGTCTTAGCGTATTTATACTCAATCCAGCCATGTTGGAAAAGACTATTGCCTTTTTTGTATGGTGGTTTGCTTAGATATTTTTGGGTAAAGAGTTTCCATCGTCGGGATTGTTTATCTTTTACATCATAAAGCAGGCTGGGTGTTTCATATCGCCAAACGCCTTGTGTTTGGCTCTTGCCAATATGAATGAAACCCTTTTTGGAGTGATTTACAGTGGTTATATATTTCCAGGTTTTACCACGATCAGTGCTCTTGGCTATCTTGGTTTCGACATATTTGGGTAAACTGACTCTGGAGTATGCCATCCAGCCAATTCCGTCAGGACCATATTCTACAGAGATGTCGAAAACACCATTTTTGACAGCATCTGCTTTGATATTAATCTTACTATAGCTGTCATTCAGAGTTGTATTGCGGTTATTTTTATAGGTATTGCTTCCAGTCTTGCAGCTAGCTAAATGCGTTACGGTAAATAGTACGATGAGAAATTTGAGAAAATGAGCATTATTTTCCATACTTTCACCATGGGTAGAACATCTTTAATAAATCAAGATTAATACGTGAGCATTGTAGCAGATAGCCACACAGTAAGATGAACGCTGCACTGAAAAAATCACTGTACTGTGAGCCAATAAGCAAAAAGGTAGTAAAAATAAAATTACACTCATATCATAAGGAAATACCCAATAAAAACCGTCATTTAACTATTTCAGGCTTGACTTGTTGGCTGCTGCGCTTAGACTGCTCCTCCGAATATATTATATAGAGTCTTGCTGAGGAGATGGACATGAGTGGTGGTTGTACTTCAAGTGATGTTGAGCCGTTTGCTTTAATGGT